>CAZBBV010000045.1:5960-9764 GCA_964490025.1 uncultured Cryomorphaceae bacterium
GAGCTGAACGAAAAGATGCGCACAGACGCCACCAACCTAACGAAGGCCCTGAAAGGTGATGTGAAAATTCAGGGCAACTGGGGCGAAACCATTTTGCTTCGCCTATTGGAAAGTAGTGGATTGGCCAAAGACAGGGAGTACTTTGTGCAAGAGAGCCTCACAAGCGACGAAGGAAAGCGCTTGCAACCGGACGTGGTGATCCATTTGCCGGACAACAAAGTGGTGATTGTGGACTCTAAAGTTTCACTAGTTGCCTGGGAACGCTATGTGATTGAGGAAGACCCTGATCAAAAGGCTTTGTTTCTAAAGGCCCATATTGAATCGGTGAAAACACATTCCAAAAGCCTGAGTGCGAAATCGTATCAAAACCTGCATGGCAAAGGCAGTCTTGACTTTGTGCTCATGTTTATGCCTATTGAAGGGGCATTTTCGGCGGCATTGCAAAACGATCAAAATCTTTTTCAGGAAGCCTTCGACCGCAATGTGGTGCTGGTAACCACCTCCACCCTCATGGCCACGCTACGCACCATAGGCAGCATTTGGAAAAACGAATACACCAACCAAAACGCCATTGAAATAGCCGACCGAGGCGCTAAGATGTACGACAAGTTTGTGGCCTTTACACAAGATCTGGTGGGCGTGGGCCAACAAATGGATAGAGCAAAAGATAAGTACAAGGAAGCTATGGGCAAATTGGTAGAAGGCCGAGGAAATCTGGTGAGTCAGGCTGAAAGTATGCGCAAGTTGGGCTTGAAAAATTCAAAATCATTGGATCAAAACATCTTGAACCGTTCAGGCGTTGAAGAAACTCAAGAAGACTACAACTCATGAGGAATGTGCTCTACATACTAATTGCGGTGGTGGCTTTGTGGGGATGCAATTCCAGCAAGTCGCTTATCTACCAAAATACAGCGCAGCTCTATCAGCAGGAAACGGTGCTGATGCGACCTGAGTTCGCCATTCAACATTTGAACGACTCAGTATCTCGGCTTTACTATATGGTTAATGCCCACGACCTCCTGTATGCGCGCATCACCGGAACGGACACCTTCAAGGCACAAATGCGCATCAGCTACAGCCTCTACAACTCGCTTGAAGAATCGGAGGTTTTGAGCAGCGATACCCTCTATTTTTCTGACCACACTCTACAGCCCAAAGACAAGCGCATAGAAGGCTACATAGACATTGCCACATCCAACATGTCTTCAGGGCTTATACTACTCAATACCAGCGACCTCAACCGCGACTTCCATTTTCGCAGCTACGTGTTTGTGGAACGAAAATCGGACGTAGGGCGGCAGAGCTTTAGCATTTTCGATAGCAAAGGCCGCATTTGTTATTCGCCATACTTTCGTGTAGGGCAAAGCATCTATCTGCACCACGAATCGCCCAAAGACAGCATATATGTTCGTTACTATAACCGCGATTTTCCTCTTGCCGCACCGCCTTATGTGATTCAAAACGTCCAACCTTTCAATTACCTTCCCGACAGCAGCTATAGAATTGCCTTTACAGATACGCTTGATTTGAATCAAAGAGGATTTTACCACCTGCAATTCGACACCGCTACCACCGAAGGTGTAACCGTTTTCGCCTTTTATGCAGAGTTTCCGCATGTGAGCAAAGCCGAGCATTTGGTGCCGCCCATGCGCTACATCACTACCCAAAAGGAATATGCCGCCATGGCCGGGAAAAAAGAAGCCGAGGAGTTTTGGCTGCAAAATAGCGGAAGCCCGGATCGGGCGCGGGTGCTGATAAAAACCTACTACAACCGGGTGGTAGATGCCAACAAGCACTTCAGCAGCTACATGGAAGGTTGGAAGACAGACCGCGGAATTGTGTACGTTATTTTCGGTCCGCCCAACATCATTTACCGAACCACCAACAGCGAATCGTGGATATATGGAGAAGAAAACTCCATGCTCTCATATAATTTTACCTTTGTGCGCGTAGACAATCCCTTTACTTCAAACGATTTTGCCCTGAATCGCTCCAGCGTGTATCGCTACAGTTGGAGTCAGGCAGTGGATACCTGGAGACAAGGCCGAATATTTAATGTTACCAATGTACAACGAGCACAGGACGAGACCCGCAGACAATTCAACCGACCTTATTTTTGGTATTAGACCCATTCAGGAAGCACTATCTTCCTCAAAAAGTTTGGAGAAAATACTGGTTCGGAAGGGCGCACAAAACCAAATTATTCAAGAAATAATAGACATGGCGCGCCGCGCTAGGGTGCCCATTCAGGTGGTTCCGGAAGAAAAACTGAACCGACTAACCCGAAAAAACCACCAAGGGGTAATCGGCTTTTTGAGCCCCATTGAGTTTCATTCACTTTCGGCAGTTATTACCGATTTGTTCGAGCGAGGCGAATCGCCTTTTTTGGTCGTTTTGGACGGCGTAACTGACGTGAGAAACTTTGGCGCTATAGTGCGCTCGGTTGAATGTCTTGGAGCGCATTCGGTAATCGTACCGATAAAAGGCGCTGCCCGCATGGGCGACGACGCCATGAAAACCTCGGCCGGCGCACTCTTCAAAGTGCCTGTGTGCCGCGAACCCAAGCTAGACAACACCATTACCTACCTTAAGCAAAGCGGCTTGCACATTGTGGCATGCACCGAAAAAGGAACCCAGTCGGCCTACGACATGAAGCTGGAAGGCCCTGTGGCCCTGGTGATGGGTTCGGAAGATGAGGGCATCAGCCCTGAGGTGTTGGCACAATGCGACCAAATGGTTTATATACCAATGATTGGCGAAATAGGCTCGCTCAATGTATCGGTAGCCACCGGAATTATGCTTTCTGAAATTGCGCGAAGAAGAACCACAAATGAGTAATCTACCCATACTAAAGCTTCGTCCCGGAAGGGACAAAAACATCCACAGCCGTCACCATTGGTTGTTTAGCGGAGCACTGGCTCAAATACCAAAAGACATTGCCGACGGCACCTTGGTGGAATTGCGCAACGAAGGCAACACCTTTTTGGCCACCGGCATGTACAGCCCGCACAGCATTGCGGTGCGCATCCTGAGCTTTGAGCCCGGAGCCATAGACCGCGATTTTTGGAAAAAGAAACTGGAAGCCTGCTACAACTACCGCTTGAGTATGGGCTTGCCCAACGAGAAAACCGATATGTACCGCTTGGTGCATGCCGAAGGTGACACCCTTCCGGGGCTCATTATCGACATTTATGGCCGCACGGCCGTGATTCAATCGCACACCTTGGGCATTGATCAGTTTGTGCCCACCATTGCCGAAATTTTGGTGGAAATGAAAGTAGCCGACTCGGTGGTGTTTCGTTCCGGGATGATGGACAAAAAACCAGAAATGATCATTGGCAAAGCCAAAGCTGTGGAGGCCATAGAGGACGATTTGCGATACAAAGTAGATGTGCTGGGCGGCCAGAAAACCGGATTTTTTCTCGACCAAAGGGAGAATAGAGAGTTGGTGCGCGCACTTTCAGAAGGCAAGTCGGTTTTGAATCTATTTAGTTTCAATGGCGGATTTACCCTGCAAGCCTTACAAGGCGGAGCGCAAAAGGTAATAAGCGTGGACGTTTCGGCCGGCGCCATTGCCCAACTCGAAGAAAACTTAGCCCTGAACTTCAAAAAAGCCCCACACAAAGGAATTGCGCAGGATGTTTTTGAGTTTCTGGAAAACAACAACGAACAATTCGACCTGGTGATTTGCGACCCTCCCGCCTTTGCTAAAAAGCAATCGGCACTGAGCCAAGCGCACAAAGGCAATCGCAGACTGAACTACGCCGTAATGAACACTGTAAAACCAGGTGGTTTGCTGTACAC
>CAZBBV010000046.1:0-9672 GCA_964490025.1 uncultured Cryomorphaceae bacterium
GGTGATCGACACCGGGCGATTTATGAATGCCATTCTGGAAATAAATCCGAAAGAAAAATGGGTGCGCGTGCAACCCGGCGTGGTGCGCGACGAGCTCAATGAGGTGTTAAAACCACACGGTCTCTTCTTCGGACCCAACACCAGCACCGCCAATCGCTGTATGCTGGGTGGCATGGTGGGCAACAATTCCAGTGGCTCCACCTCTATCCGCTATGGCGTAACCCGTGATAAGGTATTGGCCATAAAAGGCGTTTTGGCTTCGGGCGAAAGCATTGAAATTTCGCCGAAATCGGCCGTAGCGCTGGGGGATTTGAAAGCAGAAAAGAGTCACGAAGGGCGCATTTACCAATCTATTCTGGAATGGCTGTCGCCATTAGAAACGCAGGAAAAAATACGCAATGCCTTCCCCGATCCCGCGCTGCACCGCCGGAATACCGGCTATGCCATTGACATGCTTTTACACCAAAAGCCGTTTAATGAGGCAGGGCCGGATTTTTCGCTCGCCCCGCTCATGGCCGGCAGCGAAGGCACATTAATGCTGAGTTCGGAAGTTATACTGAAGTTGGACGACCTGCCGCCACCTTTCGAAGCGCTTATTGGCGCCCATTTCCATAGCATAAATGAAAGCCTGCGCGCAGCCGTATTGGCCATGGAGCACGACCTCTATTCCTGCGAATTGATGGACAAGGTGATTCTGGACTGCACCAAAGGCAACAAGCAGCAAGAGGAAAATCGCTACTTCGTGGAGGGCGATCCGGCGGCATTGCTGGTGTTGGAACTGAGGGGCTCCACAGCGCAAGAAAGCACTGAAAAAGCGGAAAGCCTCATTGGGATTCTGAAAGAAGCCGGGCTCGGTTACGCCTATCCCATCATTCTTCCGCCCGATACCGATAAAGTGTGGAACCTTCGTAAGGCCGGACTGGGATTGTTGAGCAATGTTCCGGGCGAAGCCAAACCCGTGGCCTGCATTGAGGATACGGCTGTGGCGCTTCACAATCTGCCCGATTACATCAACGAGTTCGACCGGCTGCTGGAAAATTTCGGCCAAAAAGCGGTGTACTACGCCCATGCCGGAGCAGGTGAACTCCATCTCAGGCCCATTATAAATCTAAAAACCAGCGAAGGCGTGCGGGCCTTGCGTCAGATTTGCGAGGCTTCCGCCCGACTAGTGGCGCAATACCAAGGCTCCCTGTCCGGCGAGCATGGCGACGGCCGCGTGCGGGCCGAATTTATTCCCCTGGTTTTGGGCGACGATATGGTCCGTCTTTTTGAAAAAGTAAAAAGCATTTTTGACCCCAACAACATTTTGAATCCGGGGAAAATAGTGCACGCCCCGCCTATGGACGAAAGCCTGCGCTACGAAACCGACCGCGTTGAGCCTCAGATAGAAACCTTTTACCATTTCGAAGAAGACGGTGGAATGTTGGGGCTTGCAGAAAAATGCAATGGTAGTGCCGATTGCCGAAAAAGTACGGGATTGATGTGTCCCAGTTATCAGGCCACGAAAAATGAAATGCTCACCACAAGGGCAAGAGCCAATACGCTACGTGAGGTGATGACGCATCCTATAAGTAGCGAATCGCCGCTGGACAATGAAGCGCTGAAAAATGTGCTGGATCAATGCCTCTCTTGCAAAGGGTGCGCAACTGAATGCCCATCCAGCGTGGATGTGGCGGTGATGAAGTCGGAATTTCTATACCAATACTACCAAAACCACAAAAGGCCGCTCCGCGATTTGTTGGTAAAGCACTACGAAACCATGTACCGAATGCTTGGCCCCATTGCAGCTCCTGCAAATGTCATGATGCGGGCCGCAGTTATTCGCAAACCCCTGCTAAAAGCACTTGGAATGGCGAGTGAGCGACAGCTTCCACCAATAGCTTCTTCCAAACTGGTTCGGAAATGGGAAAAGCGTCCGGTTCCTCAAAATGCTGATCTGGTTCTATTCTTAGATGAATTTACCCAACTGAACGAGCCGGAAATTGGTGAAGCCGCCATTTCAGTGCTAGAGAAACTGGGATACACGCCTGCATTGTACATCACCAAAAGCAGTGGCCGCGGCGCCATTTCGAAAGGATTTCTGGAGCAGTCGCGCCGATATGCCGACCAAAACATTGTCGACCTAAGCAAGGAGCAATGGAATCAATTACCCGTATTGGGTTTGGAGCCAAGTGCTTTGCTTTCCCTTCGCGACGAATACCCGCGGCTGTGCTCGCCTAAGCTGCGGGCTGGCGCTCAAGCATTGGCGCAGCGCGCTTGGATGATTGAAGAGTTTCTGGAAAAGGAAATTGTGGCTGGGAGACTCAAGCGGGAAAATTTCGCAAAATCCGACCGAGAGATTCACATTCACGAACACTGCCACCACAAGGCCATTGGCAAGCGTGGAGCAACTGCATTTGTACTTCAATGGGCTGGCGCGCAGGTAAAAATCATTCCCTCCGGCTGTTGTGGTATGGCGGGTTCCTTCGGAATGGAAGAAAAGAATTATGCCTTAAGTCAGGCCATTGGCGAACGGGTGCTTTTTCCCGCCGTTCGAAAAGCAGAGGGAGAAATTTGCCTGAACGGAACTTCATGCCGACACCAAGTTCAGGAGGCTACCGGCAAGCAAGGGCAGCATTTTGTAGCGTTGCTCGAAAAGGCCATGATCTAACAGCACTAAACATTTCCTGAATAGGCACTGGTAGAAAGAGAAACATGGGCGGCACCTTGGTTCAGCAATTCCTGCCCACAGGCTTCCAGTGTAGCGCCGGTAGTTACTACGTCATCCACCAAAAGCACGTGCTTCTGCTTCGCTAGATCCGATTGCTTTAGCTCAAAAACCTTTTCCACATTGTTCCAGCGCTCCATGCGTCCCTTTCGCGTTTGGCTGGAGGTGTAGGTGTTGCGAACCAACATTTTCGGATAAAATGGAATGGCCAAACCTTCGGATAGCCCTTTTGCAAAGAAGACGCTCTGGTTGTACCCTCGTTGTTTTTCCTTTTTGGGGTGCAATGGCACACAAGTCACCAGATCAAAGCGCTCCGCAATTCCGTCCTTTTTCAACCGCTCGGCATACAGCCTTCCAAACCACGCACCCAAGTAGCCGTGGCCCTGGTATTTCATTTCGTGGATGAGGCTTTGCACCTTTCCTCCTTTATCGAAAAGGAGCAACGAGCCCGCCCGATCGAGCACCAAGCGTCCGTCGAAAAGCCTTTTTACAGGGTTATTGTCCACCGCGTGGTAATCGGTAAAGGGCAGATCATTGTAGCAGGTGAGGCAAACGTGCTCCTCGCCGGAAAGCAACTTCTCACCACAAGTAAAGCAGAGCTCCGGAAAAAGAACATGCAAAAAATCGTCAATAATGCTTGTCGTTTTCATGGTAAAGAATCCTTAATGAACCACGTATAATATTCTCCTACCTTTGCAGTTCATTTGATAAATACGTAAAAATCAATTTCAACCATGTCAGAAAACAAAAATTCCCGCATTGTCATCATCCTGCTCATCCTTCTTTTGCTCTTCGTGTCAGGATGGTTTTTCATGAACAATAAAAGTAATACGCAAACCATTACCGACCTAACAGCTGAGAGAGAAGGTTTGGCTGCCGATCTTACAGAACTGGTAGAGCAGTACAATGCTTTGATCGCTGATCGCGATAGCCTTAACGAAGACTTGATTCGCGAGCGCGACCGCATTCTTCTTCTTATCGACTCGGTTAATGTATTGCAAACGGATGTAGAAGCCCTGCGCCGCTACAGAAATGAAGTGTACAAACTGAAGAAAGAAAACAAGCAACTGCTCGAGCGTGCCGACTCGTTGGTGGTGGAGAACAATAAGCTATATGCCGAAAAACTTGAAGTAGAAAAACAGCTTGGCGAAGAACAAGTGCGCAACGAAGAGCTGTCCGAAGAAAAACGAAACCTAGAGGACAAGGTGGAGCAAGGAAGCAAGCTTATGGCCTATGAGATAATTTCTGGCGCTGTGCGCACCTCTGGAGATGTTGAAAAGGCCACCGACAAAGTAAAAAGAGCAGACAAAATCAAAACCTGCTTTGTGCTAAGCAAGAACAACATTGCCCGCAAAGGAGCCAAAGACATTTATGTTCGTTTAGTAGATCCTGAAGGAATGCTCATAGGCAAGACCATGGAAGAAATGGCCGTAGAGGTAGGCGGTGAGAAAATCGTTTGCAGTGAGAAAACCACCATTTTCTACGAAAATCAGATGATGGATATCTGTGTGTACACCGACCTTGACGGAAAAGAAATCAAGCCGGGCTTGTACAGCGTAAGCATCTATTGCGAGGGCGAGCTAATTGGCGAGACCAAATTCGAACTCCGCAAGAGCTGGTTCTAAGCTCAAGCATCAAAAGAACGCTTTCAATTGAACCGTGCCGTTATGAACGGCGCGGTTTTTTTGTGTGTCGCGGCCGGAGTAAAAGAGCGTGAGCTGAAGGTTGTTCAATAAGCTGAGCTGCAAATTGGCCGTCCAGGTAATGTTCGTTCCGGCGCTAAGCCCTTGCAGCATTTCGTAGGCCACCGGTGTGTTTTCCAAACCTTCGAAATCATTTTGAATCCACTGCATCTGTAGAGAAAATAGGCCCTTCTGCCACAGTGCTGTTTGGTACTCGCCTATAGCGCTTATGGCTTTCAATTGTTCTCCCCCTTCGCCGCTATTCAACTTTTCTTCCATTCGGCCCCCGAAAGTTGCCTTGCCGCGCCCCGCCTGATAGCTAATCTTGTGTTCCGAAAGCCACTCCTGCAAGGTGTAGCTTCGCTCAGGAAAGCTTTCTGAATTGTTGGCCTTTTCCCTTATGATGTGCTGCCCGGTCCATTGCCACTCGGGGATAAATTCCCAGCGAGCATTGATAATTTGCTCTTGCAACGAGCGGTTTTCATATCCATACGAAAGGAAATTTCGACTTACGAGTTTGGTGGTAGTAAAGTCGCCGCCGTATTTATTCTCGCTGCGGTTGAAGAAGAAGCTGTTTCGAAAATTATCGTTATAGCCAATCAACGACGAATCAATGGTGAAACCTAGAAAAGGATTCAGGCCACGCAAAACGTCCGTGCGTTCTGTGCGCCGGTCTGTTTGGAAGGTTCCCTGCCAGCTCAGTTTTTTAATCATGTTACGGAATGAACCCTCGCCACTAATGAGCGCCGCAGGATTGAACAAAACCATTTGGCTGAACCGATTCTGATATATGCTGTAGTACTCGTTGCCCTGCGTATACACGCGTATGTACCGCGCCTGATCGGGGAAAAGGGCAATTTCAAACTCGTCGAGTTCCTGCAGACCGTTTTCGTTGTAATCAATCCAGGCATACACCCCTTGTCCGGCGGGAACTTCGAGGTAGGTAAATTCCCTACGCGCCTCGCGTCCGCTTCCTGCCTCATAAAAAGTGTTGAGCGTAAGGCTGTTGTTCCAAAAGCGCTGGCTCCACTGCACCCGACCTGTTACGGTTTGGTCTTGCGGCTTCAGGCTATCCACATAACTTTCTAATATGCGATAAACGCCCTGCACATTGAGTCTTCCTGTGGTGGTTCGATACACCGTTGATCGCAATTCCAAATTTTGGGCACGGGTTTCCAGGCGCATATCGCCTTCGTGTTCCTTCTTGTCATAGCGGTATAGATAGCGCAATTCAACCGCGCTGCTGGTGGTGTCGCTGTTTCCGGCAAAGACCTCCCACTGCTGGAAGTCGTAGCCACCGGGGCGCAGGCTATCGGTAGTTTGATCCTCTCTGACGTTGTATTCTGTTTCTCCACGAAAGCCCAATTTGAGCGGGCCGTATATCTGTTTCAGGTAGGATATGTGCCGAACGAAGGTGGCCTTATCACCCAAAATCTCGCCGGTAAGGGCTGAGGCAGTAAGCCGCGCTGTGGTGTTTTCGGTGATCGCGCTTCCGGTCAATAGGTTTCTTGAGGTATGGTAAGATTCGCCATTGAAAAATTGTTGTCGCTCGTAACCCAAATCCCACGATTTCTTTGAGAAATAATGCGCCCCAAGACGATAGAACTGCTGTGTGGCTGCGGGAATCGAATCCGTGATGTTCCAGTCGCGGTTAAATTCTACCGAGCGGAAACGTTCAATGGTTCTGAAACTTTCGCCCACCACTTCGCCTTTGGCCAGCACTTTCCAGTTGCCATTACCACGTGGCAAGTCGTATTTGAAACCAAAATTGAGCGCCATGCCTTGGTTGCTTTCGTTGTCCACTTCCGAAAAGGTGTTCAAGTCGCGGTCGCTTATGGCCCAGTCTACCTCTACATCCGAGCGCTCGTTCCATTGGTGGTTAAAACCAAGAGTCATGATTTCTAATTTTTGTGGCGTAACCAGCCTTTTCACAGGCGCATAGCTGCCTTGCGGAATGCCATTTATAGGTTCCACCCATTCGAAGACGCGTTGGTTGAGACCCGCGTTACTGATACGATAATCGCCTTGGTTGGGGCCTAAATAGGTGAAGCTCACAGCAAATATGGCTGTCGCAGGATTGGTGCTGTACACAAACACCGAGTCGTAGCCCAGCGTGTCAATCATAGCATAGCGAAGCTCGCCTTCGGTATAGCCCACCTCCTCCCAAGCGGGGATGAGCGCTTTGTCCGGATCGTTGCCAATTTGGCTCATGTATTCTATTTCTTCCGGCGACAGGTTTTGCTGCACGCCCTGATTCTTGGCATCCTGCTCTATGTAGTATGCAGCCTTTATGGTCGATTTTCCCAATTGCTGTTCCGCCGTGGCCATCACCAAAGAGCGGTTGTAGCTCTGATCGGTGTATTGAAATTCCACAATGATGCGCTTCACATTGGTCACTTGTCGCAAGGCGGTGAAGGTGATTTCTGCCGCGTTGTAATCAATCACATAGTCGTTGTTTTCGCCTCGGGTAAGCTGCACCCCGTCCATATACACGCGTTCGGAACCGGAAATAATGACAATAAACTGCTCATTCGAATTGCCCGCGAGCTTGTAGGGGCCTTGTATGCCGTCTTCGCCAAAGAACACATTTCGTGCAAAACGTCCGCGGGACAATGCCCCTGTTAACCCTACTTGCGTCTTGCTCCCTTCTGAGCCCAAGCGAGCAGTTTGAATATCCGCCCCGGAGAGCTTTTTCGAAAAAGGCATGAAGTAGTAATTTGTGTTCACCAGGTTAAAATCGCCTGCGGTGATTTTTCCGTAGTTCTTATTCTCCAGCTCTATATAGGCACGGTCGAATTCCTGAAGCACCTGCGTGTACCCACCCGACTGCACCGGGAGGTTGTTGTCCGTAATACTGGCGCGAAGAAAGGTTTGGTCGGCTATTTCGCCCGAAAGCTGCAAGTTGAGCCCCGAAGTGAGCACCAAATCCTGGTTGTTGCCCACCGTAATGCCGCGACTTATGCTTCCATTTCTGGAAAGCCCGTCGAAAGGCTCGAATCCGGAATTTTGGTTTTCGTAGCCGGGGTTGAAGTTGGGCGGCACGGTTCCCGGCATGATGAGCTTGGTGCTCTTGTGGTAATAAGGTTGCTTAAGGTCGAAAGCAAGTTTGCGGTAACTGAGTGTAAAATCTACTCCACTATTCACAAGATCTTCAGATGGAATGAGCCATGCCTCCAAAGCGTTGAAGGTATATAGGCTGTCCGGAACCGGAAGTCCGTTGGGGCCAATCAACTCAAAAGAACCGGGTTGTAGACTGGTGCTGTCCAGCCAAAGGGTGTCGGCGCTTGTAAAACGCACGGTCTTGCTTTCTTGAGCAAAGAGCCCTTGCGCAAGACATAAGCAAAGCGTTGTTAAAAAAACCTCTATACATGCCCTTTGGCGCACGGCTATTCCCACTAATTTTCGATTTCGAAAAGTATCAAATAATGATACGCTTCTTTGACCCAGCAGTTCATAACGAACTTGCGCACATTCACGATATAATTAAACACACAGATCATGAACATTTCTCAAATCCCCTTTCACCGAATCGCCTCATTCACATTGGCTTTTTTTATCATCAGCTCATGTGTTCCCATGAAGAAATTTCAAGAGCTCGAAACACAGTACAACGAGTGCCAGGAAGAAAGTGCACGATTGAGAAAAGAGAACGAAAACCTCTTGATATCGGGTACGGAGATGGCTGCTGAAATAGAAAAACTGAGAAAGCAATTGGCCGACATGGAAAAAGAAATGAGTCGGCACACAGAAGAATACACGGCGTTGGAGAAGCGCTACAACGACCTGAACAACAGTTACACCCTATTGGTGGAAAACAGCAGCAGCCAAATGGCGCAGAATGCTGAAGAAAACCGCAGATTGTTGGCAGAAATGGCCCTTTTGGAAGAAAAACTGCGGGCTAAAGAAGATTCGCTGCGCATCAGGGAAAACGAACTAAACACCTTAGGTGCCGAACTTCAGAAGCGTGAAAAAAGGGTGAATGAACTGGAGGCCGCCATGGCGCGAAAAGACAGCATCATGAACAGCCTTACCGCTCGTATGCGAGAAGCTCTATTGGGATATGAAGGAAAGGGGCTGACTATAGAAGAGCGCAATGGAAAGCTGTACATCACTCTTGAGAACAGTTTGCTTTTTGCTAGCGGAAAATGGGAGGTGAACGAAAATGGAAAAAAAGCCATTGAACAACTGGCTGCGGTGCTGGCCGGTAATCCGGACATCAATATATTGATTGAAGGCCATACCGATACGGACGCATTCTACGGTGGACAAGTGATTCGCGACAACTGGGACCTAAGCGTGATGCGCGCCACAGCGGTGGTGAAAATTCTGCAAGGAAAAGGCGTGAGCCCAAGGCAAATGACCGCCGCCGGACGCAGCGAATACCTGCCTGTAGCCTCAAACGACAGCGATAAAGGCAAAGCACAAAACCGAAGAATTGAAATTATTTTGGAACCTGACCTTGGCCAATTGATGGAGTTGCTGCGCAATGAATAGGCTTCTTTCAACTTTCGGGTTGCTATTGCTTTTAAGTGCCTGCAATCGACAAGAAATTCCTGCGCATTTCGACCTTGAACTCTTTCAGCTATCGGAGGAAATAAGCATTCGCGCGTTACATGTGGTAAGCGAAAACGAGGTATGGCTTTCGGGCAATCAAGGGCGATATGCCCATACCAACAATGGTGGAGAATCCTGGAAACTGGACAGCCTGCCGGACTTTACTGATTCCGAACTACGCGGTATTTGGGCAAATGAAAAGGGTAATGTTTACCTGATGAGTTGCGCCGCTCCAGCTGCTGTGGTGCATTCCACCGACTTCGGACAGCATTGGACGAAAGGCCAAGTTGACGCCGACTCTTCGAGCTTCTATGATGCCCTCGCTTTTTGGAACGAGAAAGCAGGTATCGTTTTCGGTGATCCGAAAGATGGATGCTTCGACCTGTATATCACCGAAAATGGTGGCATGAACTGGACGAAAATAGCCTGCGATCGATTGCCTCCGGCCCTGGATGGAGAAGCGGCATTTGCTTCCAGCAACTCCAATGTCCATTTGTTCGGTAGTCAAATACGGATCGCAACCGGAGGAAAGGTGTCCCGCCTTTTGATGTCGGAAGATTCGGGCAACAACTGGCAAGCCTTCCCTATTCCTCTCAGCTCGGGCGCACAAATGACTGGTGTTTTTAGCATGGATTTCTACGACGGAAAACACGGCATAGCCGTGGGCGGCAACTACGAAAAGCCGGAAATGACGGACAGCTGCGTGGCCACCACCACAGATGGCGGTCG
>CAZBBV010000047.1:0-9498 GCA_964490025.1 uncultured Cryomorphaceae bacterium
AATCTACGCTCGCTATCCCGAATTGCTTAAGGTGGATATGCGTGATATCGAGAGTGAACCTTCATTTAGGGTGCTTCGAAGAAACCTGCGAATTATACACAGCGCTCCGGAATCGAAAGCTTTGAACAGCATTACCGAGCCGTGCATCATGCTTAGTGCTTCGGGCATGCTTACGGGAGGCCGGGTGTTGCACCATCTGTACAATCGCCTACCCCATCCCGATAATGCCGTAATACTTGTAGGATTTCAACCCGTTGGCACCCGTGGAAGAAACTTGTTGAATGGCGATTCGACCATACGCATTTTTGGGCAGGATGTGGAGGTAAAGGCCAAAGTGTACAACATCAAAGCAATGTCAGCCCATGCAGATAGAGACGAACTGCGCGATTGGTTGAGCGGATTCTCGGATAAACCCAAAATAGCTTTCGCTGTGCACGGCGAAGAAGACAATCTGAATTCGCTACAACAAGTGATGGAGAATGAGTTTGGATGGAATGCCCTAGTTCCGAAGCGCGGAATGAATTACGCTATCTTTGAAGGAATCTAATTCTAAAATCTATATAGCATGAGAATGATTCTCGCTTCATTTCTAATTCTCACTTTCATTTTTGGTTGTAAGACCGCTCAAACTGCTGTTGACGAATCTTCATTTCTGAATGTACATTGGCAGCTCGATTCGTGCTCAGTTCTGGAAGAGAAAGCTCTGGAACTGCGCATGAACATTACCTTTTTCTACAACCAAGGCGAGAAGGGCGTTTCAGGCTTTTCAGGTTGCAACCGTTTTGTAGGCGCAGTGGAATGGGACAAAAAGAGTATGTCTTTTGGCGAAATGGCCGCTACAGAAATGTACTGCGACGGCCGCATGGAATGGGAAAAGACTTTCGTGGAGATTCTCAAAAGTGTGGATAGTTACAGTGTAGATGGAGATAAACTCATTCTTTTGAGAGGCAAAACAGTATTAGCAACATTTTCTAAACAAATAAAAAACAGAGAACAATGAATCATATAGGACTTAAAAAGAAAGAATCAGGAGAATTGGCCAATGGCCTGAACGATCTCTTAGCCAACTACCACATTTTTTATCAGAATACGAGAGGCTACCATTGGAACATCAAAGGGGAAAAATTCTTTGAGTTGCATCTGAAGTTCGAGGAACTGTACAACGACCTCATTTTGAAAATAGACGAAATCGCAGAGCGCGTACTCACGCTTGGCGGAACGCCCATTCACTCGTTTTCGGGTTATTTGAAAAGCTCAAAAATTGAGGAAAAAGAAAATGTATCGAATGGAAAGCAGGCCGTGCAGAATATTCTCGATTCATTCAAAATTCTTCTGGAAAAGCAACGAAAACTCCTTGCCCTTTCGGGCGAATGCGACGACGAAGGCACCAACGCCTTGATGAGCGACTACATTCGGGAGCAAGAAAAACTGGTTTGGATGTACTCGGCCTACCTAGGCTAAAAATGAAAAAAGCCCGCTACTGGCGGGCTTTTCTTTTAGTTGTTGATCCATGCCTTTCGGATCATCAGTTGTCTTTCAGTAGGATTTGGATTTTGCACCACCGTGTGCTTAACGGTAGTGGTTCTCTCTACAGCTTTGGCTTTCATTTTCACATTCTTCGAATTGCCCTTGTCGTCTGTGCGCTGCACCACCACCACAATTTGGTCTCCCGCTTTGTGATTTTTTCTGTAGGCATCTATCACTTCTGCGTAATTGGTCACGTCTATTTCCATTCCGTCGAATGAGATAAGCTCGTCGCCTTCTTTTAGTCCCAGTCCAATTCCAAAAGCATCCATGTCGTCGGTTTGCACCACCACCAGTCGCCCACTTTCAGGGTTTAAGGCAAAAGCAGCCCCGGTAAAGCTAAGCGCAGTCACTTCTCTCTCGTCTATATAAACGATCCCGGCAAAATTAAAGCATTCCTCCAGTGGCAATGGCTCTGCCCCTTCCACATAGCGGATGAAAAACTCGCGAATCTCCGGACCGGTGAAAGCTTCAATGTCGTCAAAAAGATCGTCGTCCCGGAATGATTTCTCTGAGCCGTATTTTCCGGAAAGGTCTTTCATGAGCATGGCCAAATCGTATGTGCCATCACTCCAATTGAGCAAGGCAAGATCGAGACACATGCCGATTAATGCGCCTTTTTGGTACACATTGTAGTATTCCTGCTTGTAGATATCGAGGCAGTTTTCGCTCATTACTGTGAAAGGAACTCTATCGTTGTGGCTGTACAAGGATGTTTCGATTTTTTCCTTCATGGTGGCTACAAATTCTTCCTCGGAAATCATCCCCGCTTTCACCTGCACCAAATGGGAGGTGTATTCCGTAACCCCTTCATACAACCATAGGTGTTTGCTCATTTTCGGGTCAGAAAAATTAAATTCTCCAATTTCTTCTGAATGAATGTTGAGCGGGGTAATGATATGCAAAAACTCATGTGAGGTAATGTCGGTTATCTCCTTTGCAATGTATTCTCCGGGCATTTCGGGCAAAAAGAAAACGGTGCTGTTCCAGTGTTCCAGTGCGCCAAAGCCTCTGTCAAAGTCATCACCTTCAGCGAAATAGGATAATATAACATATCGATCAACCGGCAATGTTCCGCCTAGATACACCCGCGTAGCTTCAAACAAATCGGTCACTTGTTCCATCATAAACGCTGCGCTCACCAATCCATTCGGCGAATAACTGTGGATGGTGATCAGCGCACCACCAACCATAGTGCTGGCGGTGTCAGGTGCTGCATACATTATTGGGCTGTCGTGCAGCAAGAAATACGAATCGGCGGTCCAGCGATCAAAGCCGGGAGCAGCGCTATCGCGGTGTAGGGCGCTGGTGCCATACAGCGCTTCCGGATAATTTACATTAAGCGTGTAGGGCAATTTGTCTTTACCTTCTATATAACCCACAAAGCCAAAAAGGTTTAGTAGAAAATTCTTGCCCTCCTCTATATTGGTGCCTGCGGGTTCAAACACGCCACTTTTCTCAAAATCGTAGCTATCGTTTGCCCAATATTCAATACTTGCCACAAGCTCTGCTCTTTCTATTTTCCAGGTATTTTCTGAAATCTTGGTGGATGCCACCCGCATACCTTGGGCATCTAAGGCTGCAAAATCTTGAACAAAGCGGCCATAGTTGGCTATGCTATAGGTGCCGGGCACTACCTTAGGAAGGCTATATTCCACCTCGCCTGTGAGGCCTGCGGGCGGAATTACGACTACTTTGATCCTGTCGTCCTGAACCACATTCAGATCAAGAGAAACCGAATATCGTTGCTGTGCAGAAAGTGCGAAACTGAGGCAGCCGGCAAGTAGAAAAAGTGAGTGATTAAGCGTCATGAGCGGTATTAGTTGTGTTTGCGCTAAAGTAAAGCTACAGAGTCAATCTTTTAGTTTCAGCCAAAGCCGATTAAATCATTTTGTGAATTCGTTTGCATCAATTCTATTTCGAATCCTTATCACACGCGCACTTTTAGTGCTTCAACCATTCGACATTCGATCACACAATCCACTTATTCGACAGGTATCTTTTTGGCTTTTGCCTCCAACATTTCGTATACCCCTGATTACGTGATAGATAAAATTATCAAAAAAAGTAGTTGCTATGCTTGCATATTAAATTTACCGGTTTACTTTTGCAGAGCAATTCGGGTGAGGACCAGTCTTGCAACGAAAGAGTGAAGAATCTTTTCATAATTCGTTTAGGTTTAGGTTTATTGGAAAGGAAGCGGTTCGCCAAAAGCGAGCCGCTTTTTTTTGTGGCTTACGGCTACAATATTACTTATAAATTCTTTAAAGTTTTGGTTTAACAAAATTTTATTGCAGAGTGAAGCAACGCGGAACAACATTTCCTTGTCTTTCTCATTGAGTGGATATCCACACAGCATTAAATACTTTTTTGAATAACTAACCCAAATCACTTTTTATCATGAAAACTACCCTTTTAACCCTTACCCTCCTTCTTGGATTGTCAATTGGAACCATGGCCGAAAACCATGGCAAGAAAAACACCGCCGATCGTGCTGCTTCGCTTAAAGCAAGTATCACAAATGTGCTACATGTACCTGAATTCTTGAAAAAGAATGAAGGCGCAACTTCAGTTGAACTCACCTTCTCTATCAATGATTCGAACCAAATGGTGGTGGAGAATGTGTACACAAACGACGACCGATTGAAAGCTTATGTGACGGAGAAACTCAATGGAATGCCTGTTACAGGCGATCTTTCAACGAACACCGTTTACAGCATTACACTTCATTTTGAAGTACTGTAATTAGTGCGGTAACCAATCAAAAAAAGGCGGGAGTTTCCCGCCTTTTTTATTTCAATTTCTTCGCCTCGTTCCATATTTCGTCCATTTCTTCGAGGGTCATTTTCTTCAGGTCCCTCCCCTGTTCTTTCACTTTCTTTTCCATGTACTGAAAGCGGGTGATAAATTTTTTGTTGGTTCGCTCCAGCGCATCCTCCGGATTCACTTCTAAGAAGCGACTCAGATTGATGACTGAAAAAAGCAAATCGCCAAATTCTTGCTCCATTTCATCCACTCGACCGGCCTTTACTTCCACGCGCAATTCCTCCATTTCTTCAAACACCTTTTCCCACACTTGTTCGGTGTGGTTCCAATCGAAACCCGCGCCTCGGGCTTTTTCCTGCACTCTTACCGCCTTTACCATAGCAGGTAGCGACAGTGGCACTCCTTCTAGAATGGATTGCTTTCCTTCTTTTAGCTTCAATTGTTCCCAGTTGCGCTTCACATCTTCTTCGTCGTTCACCACCACATCTCCATAGATATGCGGATGGCGAGAAATCAACTTCTCTGCAATGGCCTCCGTCACGTCGTGAATGTCGAAAGTGCCTGCTTCTTCGCCCAGTCGCGCATAGAAAACAATGTGAAGAATCAAATCGCCCAACTCCTTCTTGATTTCCTCAAGAGCCTTCTCCAAAATAGCATCCGCAAGTTCGTAGGTCTCTTCAATGGTGAGGTGACGTAGGCTTTCGAAAGTCTGTTTCTTGTCCCACGGACATTGCTCGCGCAGGGTGTCCATAATGTCCAGTAGTCGGCCAAAGGAAGCCAATCGCTCCTCCATACTACTCTTTCTACGGCCTTCTTTTTCCATTTTTACAATTTGTTGAGTTCTTCCTGAACAAAGGCGGCCAATTCCCGAATGTATTCCGGAGAAAAATCGAAGGCTATTCCCGCCGTCTTATATAGCTCCGGAATGGAAACCGTGTAGCCCAAGGACAACGCTTCCTTGAATTGAGCCAAGGTTTGACTAGGATTCGACTTGTAGTTGCGCCACAAAGCCAGCGCACCCAACTGCGCGAAACCATATTCTATGTAGTAAAATGGCACTTCGAACAGATGTAATTGGCCTTGCCATTGATGTGCGCGTTGCGCTTCGAAACCACGCCAATCGGTCATGCCGGTACTGAAACGTTCGGAAACCTCCAGCCACAGTTCTTTCTGCTGCCCTTCAGTTATTTTCTTGCTATAAACTTCGTGTTGAAAGGTGTCAATAGTGGAAATCCAGGGTAAAATTTCAATCACTTTGCCCAGATGTTCTTTCTTGGCACGGCGCAGTTCATCCTCTTTTGGAATGGCTAGGTGCCAATGCTCCATGGTAATAAGCTCCATGCCCATGCTCGCCAATTCGGCAATTTCTGACGGCAGGCGCTTGAATTCCATCAACTCCAAATTGTTCGACAGAAATGAATGAACGGCGTGTCCACCCTCATGAATAAGTGTGACAAAATCGCGCAATGTTCCCACGGCATTCATAAAAATGAAGGGAACGCCCGAATGGTAGAGCGGATAATTAAATCCGCCCGGTGCTTTTCCGGTTCGGCTTTCCAGGTCAAGATGCCCCATTTCGTTCATGGTGCGCAGGCACTGGCCAAAAAATGGATCAGCCGCATCCATTACCAGAAGAGTTTTTTCCAACAAGTCTTTTCCGGATCCGTCGAACACCTTTAGCGGTTTATCCCCGTAAGGATCTACTGCGCCATCCCAAGGCCGCAAATTATTAAGTCCGAGCAGCCTTTTTCGTTCATGGTCATCTGCTTCTACCAGTGGAAGAATGAATTTTTCAATGCTCTCATGAAAGCGAAGACAATCGTCCACCGAATAGTCGTAGCGGCCCAGGTCCTTGAATTTAAAATCCCTGAAATTCTCGAAACCCGCATTCTCGGCTATTTGGCTGCGCAGCCTTACCATTTGGTCGTATAGCTCGCTCAGCTCTTGATACTTCGTTGCTTTCGCTGCAACTATTTTCCCATAAACTTCTTCACGAAGCGCTCGGTCGGTTTCCTTGAGCAGTCCATTGGCTTTTTGCAGTGTTATCGTTTCGCCGCTATGCTCAATGGTAAGCGAGCCAATAATCTGTCCGTATCGTTGCGCCAACTCGGTGATTTCTGTCGTTAGCGGAATATTTTCTTCCCTGTACAGCGCCTTCCTTCCGCGCACCGCACGAATCATGATGCTATGCTGTTTAGAAAGATCATCAATAAAGGAAATGGAGAGGAGTTTATTATCCAGCGCATTGTCGGCCGGCATAAGTTGTGGCAACACTTCGGTTACAAAATTACGATAGACCTCTGCTCTTTCTTTGTTATCGGTTTCCTGCGCGCTACGTATGTATAGCCAGCCGAAATGCTCGCTTACTGACGCCGAAAGTTCACTTCGGTCTTTGAGCCATTGCTTTAGCTCGGAAAAAGTGGCTACTTCTCTTTGTTGTAGTTCCTCGAAAAGGGGTTTCAGCGCCTCCCAGGTGAAAGACCTTAATGCTTGTTTTGAAATCTCAGACGCATCCGGCGCAAACTCAGGCATTTTCCGAGTCTTCTGTCGTTTCTTCGCTGGCTTCTTCGGCTTCATCTGAAATCAAATCGTTTTGCACCAGCAAGTTGTACCACTGCACCAATTTCTTCAGGTCGCTATCGTACACTTTTTCCTGATTCAATTCAGGCAAAACGGTGGTTACGGCTGCGCGAATTTCCTGTGGCGATTTACCCACCGTTTCGTACACTTTCCCTTCAAACGACTTTTTCATCAAGCGCATCACGTCCTCTAATGGCACCTCCTTGGTGTAGGTGTATATGGCAATATCTTTCAAGGAGCTGATCTGCTTTCTGATATCTACAGGAATGCGCTTTTTGTCGATCAACGACTCCACGATTATGGTGGCCTTCGATTGGCTAACGATTCGAAAAAGTCCGGGCTTGCCGGCTACAGAAAGAATTTGGTCGAAACTCATTTTACTTGTTTTTCTCTATTATGATGCGAAAATACTCTTCTTCAGAACTGTGCAATAGCTGCAGCAAGGCGCGCACATCTTTTTCTAAAATATGGCCGGGGTACTTGTCCAAAAAGTCCAAAAACGAACCCTTGGCGTAGGTCGGTAGTTCGAGGTAGTTGTAAAACACAAACCCCTGAAAAAACAAGGCATATGGCGCCCGTTCGTGTGTTGGGTAGCGCATGTGAACACCATTGAAGTATTCCACACTTTGCATGTAGTAGCCAAGGCCCTGCGCCACTTCACCGGCTTTAAATAGGTAATCGGGGCTCAGTGGGTCTTCAGGAAATTGGTTCACAAAATCGAGGTACAAGGGAATAATTTCAGCCGCTTCCTCTGTTGCCATCTCACCATCCGAATCCGCGAACAACTTCATCTCTTTTGAAGCAATGTGCTCCATCATGGTATCTCTGTCCTGGGCCAAAAGCATTTGGAAGCCATTCAAAACCATGATTGCGGCAATCAGAAATCTCATGGAATTACTTTTTGAAAAATTTCATCTTGTACTCAGCCTTCACTCTACCCTTAGCAATGTTTGTCAATCGGCCTGAAATCATTCGCTTTCGCATGGGGGTAATGTGGTCGATAAACACCACACCCATCACATGGTCGTATTCGTGCTGGATGATGCGTGCCGCCAAGCCTGAATACTTTTCGTGGTGCCAATTGAAATTTTCGTCCTGATATTTAATGGTGATTTGCTCCTTGCGACTTATGTCTAGTCGAAGATCAGGAAAGCTGAGGCAGCCTTCGTTAAAGCTCCATTCTTCGCCACTTTCTTCTTCGATCACAGGGTTGATGAAAACCCTCTTGAAATCTTTCAGTTCTGGTTCATCTTCTTCAAAGGGCGAAGCATCTACAATAAACAGTTTGATGGATTCGCCCACCTGCGGTGCGGCCAATCCTACACCATGGGCGTCGTACATGGTTTCAAACATGTTGTCAATAAGTGCCTTCAGCTGCGGGTGATTTGGCTCAATGGTCGCACCTTCGCTGTGCAGCACCGGATCTCCATAAGCGACAATGGGCAGTATCATCTTCTGTTGTTTTGTTGCTCCAAAAATGATTGCAGAATGATCACTGCACTCACTTCATCTATTAATTCCTTTTGTTGTCTTTTGTTCTTTCCTAAGCCCGCTTCCCACATGCTTTGTGATGCCATTTTAGAAGTAAATCGCTCGTCGACCAACTCCACCGGCACATCAGGGAAGTTCCTCCGGCAAAAGGCGACAAATTTATCTACAAAAGGCTTGGCGCTGCTCGGCTCCATATTCATTCGCTTGGGGTCGCCCACCACTATGATCTCCGGCGATTCCTTTTCCATCAACTCCAACACATAGCGCTCCAAGTCAGCAAATAGTACATTCGTTTTCCTACTCGCTATCATTTTCAGCTCGTCTGTTTCGGCTACGCCTACGCGCTTGGCACCAATATCAAAAGCGACTATTTTCCCCATAAGCGTGGCCAAAGATAGCACATAGCACCCAATCAATTCTTTGCGGCTAACAGGCTTTCGAAAGCCCTTTTTCTATCTTTGAGCCAAACTCGAAACCTTATGTATGCTCATCTCATTTCTCAAATAGAAGCTGCCTGGAACAACCGCGACCTATTAAGCAGCGCCGAAACTAGAAAGGCTATAAATGAGGTAATAGAACTGCTCGACAAAGGAAAGTTGCGCTGCGCCGAGCCGATAGAACATGGCTGGCAAGTGAATGAATGGGTGAAAAAGGCAGTTCTACTTTATTTTCCCATTAGCGAAATGAAGACGATTGAAGTAGGCCCTTTCGAGTTTCACGATAAAATTCCACTGAAAAAAGACTTCGCCGGACAAAAGGTTCGCATAGTTCCGCATGCCCTTGCACGCTACGGCTCCTTCCTGGCAGAAGGCGTGATCATGATGCCTTCGTATGTGAATATTGGCGCCTATGTAGGAGAAGGAACCATGGTAGATACCTGGGCCACGGTGGGCTCTTGTGCGCAGATCGGTAAAAACGTACACCTCAGTGGCGGCGTAGGCATTGGCGGCGTATTAGAGCCCGTTCAAGCCGCTCCGGTAATTATTGAAGACGACTGCTTCATTGGCTCGCGTTGCATAGTGGTAGAAGGCGTGCATGTGGGCAAAGAAGCTGTGCTGGGCGCGAATGTGGTGCTCACGGCTTCCACCAAAATAGTGGATGTAAGCGGCCCATTTCCTGTTGAACTAAAAGGGCATG
>CAZBBV010000048.1:0-1683 GCA_964490025.1 uncultured Cryomorphaceae bacterium
AAATCGATAGCCGCGACAGGTATCCGCGTGGGTTTGGCCATTGGGCCAAAAAATGTTATCGACAAGATGAAAACCATCTTAGGCCACGTGGGCGCTTGGTCGCCCAAGCCGGAGCAAGTAGCCTCCGCTCGTTTTCTAAGCAACGACGCGGCTTTGGACGATTACATGACCGACTTTAAGAAGAAAGTATTTGTTCGTCTGGAGGGTTTGTACGAAGGTTTTCAAGCTTTGAAAAACGAAGGTCTCCCCATTGATGTCATTGCGCCGCAAGCTGCTATCTACCTCACTGCCCGCTTTCCGCTCAAGGGTTTTCGCGCGGCGAATGGAAACGTAATTCACTCCACCCAAGACATCACGGCCTATTTGCTCAACGAAGCGCATGTAGCCGTAGTGCCGTTTTATGCCTTTGGCGCCAGCAACGAAAGCGATTGGTATCGCGTGTCGGTGGGCACCCTCACCGAAGCGGAAATAGACGGGGTGGTGGAGAGCATTGGCCGCTCGCTACGCGCCTTGCAACCTGCCTAATTCTTGTCGCGAAGCATGCTGTAGGTCGCTGAAAAAAGCGTCGAATTCTGCCTGAAAATCTGAATAATTGCTTTCGAGCAGGACGAGACTGTGGTGCATATTGTCTGTGTGCCGGGCGCGCATACTCATGTTGCGTAGGGCTGTGCGAATGCCGTTTAGTTCGCGGTAGCTCAGTAGCCAGTTGTCACGACGCATGTATACAAACATAAAGCGCACCCGCTCGGGCAGAAAGTCTTTGTGGGCATGGATGACGCCGTAGCAGAGTGCCACGTAATCCTCCAAACTTTCGGGGTGGTATTTTTCCCATTGCGCCGCGAGAAAATGGTCGTAAAACACATCCACAATCACAGGCGCGTATTTCCCAAAATCTGCACGAAGGCGCTCTTTGCTTTGCGCCACCACCGGGTGCGTGTCGGTGTAATGATCAATGAAACGGTGGAGCTGCACGCCCACTGCCATGTCGGGCAGCAACGCGGCCATCTGGCTGCTGCGTATGCGGTCGGCCATGAAGTTGCCCACCATCACCTGATGGTTGTCGCCGGAAAGGTATAGGTGGGCCAGGAAATTCAAGGTTGCGGACGGGCTTTCAATTCAATTTGAAACACATTGGGCCACAACTTTCCGGTGAGGAAAATGCGTTTCCCTTTGTGGTCGTAAGCAATGCCGTTCAGTACATCAGCTGTGCCGCGCTGCTTCCAATTGAGCAGTTCGGAAGCATCCAGTATGCTCACCACAAATCCGGTTTTCGGGTCAATCTGAACGATCAATTCCTGTCCGTAAATATTGGCCCAAATAAGCCCGTCAATAAATTCCAGTTCGTTCAGATTGCCCACACGGCCATCTTCATTGTACACCTCCAGCTTGCCCACCACACTCAGCCCTTCAGGCTCCAGAAAGTACAATACCTCAGTGCCGTCGCTCATCACCAACACACTGTCCATGGTGGTGATGCCCCAGCCTTCGGTGGCATAGCTGAATTCTTTGATCAGCTCAAAGGTCTTGAGGTCGTACACAAAGCCTTTGCGGTTTTTCCAGGTGAGTTGGTAAATTCTGTCTTTGAAAATGGTGATGCCCTCGCCAAAATATTGCGGCGCCAGGCTGATGCTGCGTTTCACTGTTCCCGTTTTTTCATCCACCTCGCGAAGACTCGACTTTTTC
>CAZBBV010000048.1:1693-9417 GCA_964490025.1 uncultured Cryomorphaceae bacterium
AAAAAGCTGCCCTCATGCCACACAAATCCCTGCGTGTAGGCTTGCGGGTCGTGCGGAAGGGTGTTGATGATTTTGTATCCGTATTGCTTTGCTTCCTTCGAGTTTTTCACCACCAGCGTCAGACTCTTTCTGATCTCTTTTCCACCATGTTTCAAAATACCGCTCACCACATTGCGACCCGCTTTCAGGTGGTCGGTATGCAATTTTGCCTGGCCGTTATTTACCGGAAATATCTGTCCGCCGGCCTCTATCACCATATCGTCCAGTGCTATGCTGTCGGCCGCCGAAATCATAACCACCACACTATCGCCCAGCGAAATGGTGCTGCCATCCAAAAGGAACGACATCCGAAAATCGATCTCGTTTTTTTCTTCTATCGGTTGCGTTCGCTTGGGCTCCGTTTTACAAGAAAAAAGCAGGGCGGCACCAATCAGTAAAAAGGCAATAATTCTCATGAAAAATGAAATTGAGCGCCAAAGTTAAAGTTTCGCGGCGCTTCACTTTCTATAAATTCGCCGCATGAAAAAATTTAAGCCCGGCGACCGTGTTTCCCATCTCGATCATCCCATGAGCGGGGTGGTGCGCGAAGTGTCGGGCAGCAACCTCATTACTGTGCTGAACGACGACGGCTTTGAGGAAAAAGTATTTGCCCACGAGCTGGTGCCCGAAATTGTGAGTCTTCCCTTGCCCGAACTGGCCAACGAAAAGCTGATGGAGCAATGGATGAAGCAGAAGGAGGCCGCCGACATGCGACCCGCCTCCAAGGGCCACAAGCGGCGCGGCGGCATTGAAGAACGCATAGACCTGCACATTGAGCAACTGATAGACAACCACCGCGGCATGAGCAATGCCGAAATTGTGACTTTTCAAATGCGCGCCTTCGAGCGCTTTTTCCAAAATGCCCTGCGGAAAAACCTGTACCGCGTGCTCATCATCCATGGAAAAGGGGAGGGCGTATTGCGCAGCGAGATACACCAATACTTGCGTAACTTTGCCAACGTAGAGTTCTTTGATTCTGATCTCGGTCGCGGAAGCACCGAAGTGATCATAAAATAGGTGCCGCTCTATCGCGTCCGCTTCGTGTGGGCGAGGAAAGTCCGGACAACACAGGGAACCATGCTTCCTAACGGGAAGGCAGGCGAGGGGCGACGCTCGACTGACAGAAAGTGCCACAGAAAGGGAAACTACCCCGAACTCGTTTTGGGGAAAAGGTGAAAAGGTGGAGTAAGTGCCCACCAGTGTGCGCGGCAACGTGCGCAGCTTGGCAAACCTCATGGGTTGAAAGACCATGTACACCGGGGTCTTCGGCTTAGGCCGGAGTAAGGGCGTCCCGTCCAATCTCGGGGGGTAGGTCGTTAGAGGCGTCGAGCGATCGGCGTTCGAGATAAATGATAGAGATTCGCCTTCGGGCGAATACAGAATCCGGCTTACAGGCACCTGCTTTTTACAGAAAAACCCCGCGCATGCGGGGTTTTTTGTTTTGGGGTTAGAGGTGAGGGTTGCTTTCGCACGGATTACAACCGATCAGCCTTTAGCTAAGAGCTCAATCTGCACGAGCGAGGGGTAATGTATTGCTCTTCTATGAACATTTTCCCATATATGTTGCTATCCTTTCTTTTTGAAATCCTTTGCTGATCCCAAGATTAAAATACTTGCAGGCATTTTCAAAATCCCCCTTTTCGTAATAAATTTCTCCTTTAGTAATGATGGCAACTAAATAATCAGGGTTAATCTCTAGAGATTTATTTATATCATCAATGGCTTTATCATATTCTTTCATTTTCAAATACAAGTCTGCTCTATTGTTATACAATATGGCTTCGTTCGGATGATTTGCAATTAATCTATTGAAGTCGATTAATGCTTCTGAATATTCACCTTGTCTTTTCTTAATGTTTGCAAGGTTTGATGCAGCGCCATAATCGTCAGGATATTTTGAAAGTAATTTTTCGAAGAGTACTCTTGCTGTGACTATGTCTCCTTTTTTTACATAGATCACTCCTAAATCATGAAGTGCGGTATGGTTATATGGTTCTAATTCAAGCGCCGAATTATAATCCAAAACTGCTTTGTCTGTTTCTTTCATTTCAGAATACAGTTTTGCTCTATTGGTATATGCCAATGCAAATTTGTCATTCAGTTTAATTGATTTGTTGTACGAATTCAACGCTTCCTTTTGCTTTCCTAATCTTCTCTGAAAAGTCCCCAAATTAGACCAATAAACATAGTTGTCTTTATATTTTGGGTCCAAGTCTATAATTTGCTTAGTCACTCTTTCAGCATTGATAAAATCTCCCGAATCAGAGTATGTTTGAGCTTCTTCGATTAATTGCTCTCTTGTCTGCCCATTGGCAAATGCAAATAGAAGTACTAATGTCAATGTTGAAATCTTTCTTTTCATATGTTCTGTTGTAAAAATGCTGCTTAACTCGATTCTATATCTCATGTCATTCTTTACCTTTTCAAATTTACACATTTCTTCAAGCTACAAGCGCCTTTTGGAAATCCATAACAAAAACGGGAAAGGTTAGATAAAGGTCGTTTTCACGGTTAAAACTACTCATTTTTCCAAAACGCGAATCGTGCTGGAATATCTTCTGAAACTTTTCTCTTTGGCTCGCAGCTGTCACAGATTTACACAGATGTTTTATATAGCACGGATTGCAATATCCGCGCTTGCGACGGAAGGTGCTTGCAATCGATTGGTTTTTGGCCATATGCATAATGAAGGTAAAGCGGAGCGAGTGAAGTGTTATTTGAATTTCACACGGATTGAAAATCCGCGCGAGCAAAGCGAGTGAGGCACACAGAATATGTCATGGACTGCATCAATGGGCATCTATCAGCTTGTCTACTTCTAGTTTAAGCTTAGGCAATTCCCTGCATACTATTGTCCAAATCACTTCGTCAGAGATATTGTCGTAGCCATGTATTATTCGATTTCTTGTGCCTATGATTTTCTTGGCATGTATTATTTGTATGCCAGGTTCAGCTTTTAAAACTCGGTTCATTGCTTCACCAATGATTTCCAGGTTTCTCTCCACTGCCTTCTTCGTTTTTAAGTAATGAAATTCCTTTCTTCGCCGAGGAATAGAAAAATCTCTTCAATTGACTGCTGAATATCAAGCAACCAAACCTTGGTTTTAATATCCATAAATTTTGACTTTGGTGTCGTCGAGCTGTTTTCTGAAAAGTCTGTTTCGAATAGCTCTTTCTTCTAGCAAATCAACTTGTCTTTTCAAGACATCTTCTAGGTTTGATTTCAAGTTGAAATAGAGATCTGCGTACTTGAATGGGTCTTTTTCGTCAAAATCTACAACCAAATCAACATCAGAAGACTCGTTAAAATCTTCTCTTATTACTGACCCAAAGGCAAACAGTGTCTTCACTTTTCCGGACCTGCAAAGGTCTTGAATCAGTTCTATTTGTTGATTGTCGATTTTCATACTCAAAAGTAGCTGTTTACTACTGCTTAGCCAAATTGGGCTTAGATCGTGAATGTTTAGTACAAAGTTTCTTTCGTGAGATTTCGAGCGCTTCTTTTCAACACGTGAGTCTGAAGCTTAAGCCTAGACATTTCAAATTCCCAAGGATTGCCTCCGATCAGCCTTTGGTTGTGTACTTAATGAAGGAATATCCTTGATTGAAGCACATGTTTTATTCTTTCTTTTTTCTTTTCTTTTTTGGCGAACTTTCAATCCGGATGCCGTCAAAATGAATAAAATCAGTTCCATCCTCCTTAAAATGACTTATCCACTCAACTCTTTTGTTTTCTGGGTTGAATTGAACAAGGAGGTTTGAAATAGTGAAACAGTATTGATTTTCACCCCAATTAATGGAAATAAAGTGTATTCCATCATGAGACATTCTGATTTCTTGTTTTACAGGATTTTCCTTGATTGAGTCAAGTTGATTGTCAAAAAAGAAACCCACTATTGAATCGTTTTTAAGTTGAATGGTATCATCCTTAGGAAAATTTGAAGCTCCATGGTTATGGCTAAGTCTCAATTGATAAACAACTCCATCCTTTTTCCAAAGTACTTTGCCATAACCATTGTAACCGTTTGTGTAAATCCAATGACTGTAAATTACAATTGTGTCGATACCTTCTGATTGAAGTTTTTCCCTAAGCCTGAATAGCTCTTTATTTATTGGGTAAGATGGGTTAGTGATTTCGCAAGCATTACCCTGACCATATGAAGCATAACCTAAAAGCAGAAGGCTGAAAAGATTAATTAACTTCATATGTTTCTAAGGGTCATGATTTTATAAGATAGTCCTAATTTACGTGACGCCAACCTTTTCAAATCTACACTTTTCTTCAAACTACAGGCGCCTTTCGGTAAAGCCATTCAATACCGGAAAGTATAGCGCAATTTCACTTTCGCACGGTTGCAAATCCGCGCGAGCGAGGGTATCGCGTTAGATGAAAATTTTCGAAATAAACTTAGAATTTAGCAGCCGTGCCACAGCCATGTAGTTTGGCTTAAAGCTGATTTTGTCGCCCACCTTATATTTTGTAACACCTTTAATAGTTTTGTTGTCTCCAATGTCCACCACGAGCATATCAGAGGTAATGCCCACAAACTTCATTTCGCTATCGAGCGCCTCTATGTATTCTTTTTCCACATCCAGTAGGCCAAAGTCCAGTATTGCTTTTAATGAGGTTCTGCTGTGGTCGGTCTCTTTGTAGTCGGCTGAATGGCCTATGCTGCCATTGCTGATGTTGCCCTCAGGCACTATCTTCTTTTCTTCTATTTCAATGACGTTTGCATGAAACTCAAACGCCCCGGTAGAAAGCGCCTTGAACTGCTTGTTGTCCAGCGGACTTACACCAAAGAAAATAGCTTCTCCAACACGGAAATGATTGATGTTTTTCGGGATGGTGTTTTTCTCAATAAGAGGTAAGGTGATTGAAGTGCCTCCGGAAATGTATTTCAATGTTCTATTAAATTTAGTGGAGATAAGCTCTTGGTAAAGAGAGAGCTGTAGAAGATTTTCGTAGCTAGGCTCTACGCCATACATGCATCCTAGATTGGAACCTATACCTATCACCTCAATGTTCGAGAGCCTGAATGCTTTTTCATAAAAGTGCATCAGCTCTTTTCTATTCACTCCCTCGCGCAACTCGCCCAGCTCCACCATAATGATCACTTGGTGTATTTTATTCGCCTTCTTTGCGGCTTCGTTTAAGGCTCTTATAGTGGATAGCGAACTGTTCAATGAAATATCCGCGTATTTCACGACCTCCTCGGCATATATTTCGGCAGGTGGCTTTATGTATATCGTTCGCATTTCAGGGTTTATCTCACGCAGATTTCTCAGGCTCGACAGCCTTGAATCACCCACTGAATCTATCTTCTCCAGTATTTCCGGCGTAAGCACATTTCGCAGAAACGCTTTGTCACCTGAGAATACTTTTGTGATGAGGCTCCAGGCAATGTTGTGTGAAGCGAAGTAATCACTGAGATAAATAATGTTGTCCTGAATTTTTTTAACATGAATAATCAATTCTGCCATCCATTATCGCTTTAAGCGCATTTCCAAATAGGGGTTCACAAACCCAAGTTTTTCGTACAATAGTTTTGCTGGATTGTCGGATTCTACATGCAAGGCAATATCTCCGTGGCACTGCTCTATGGCTTGTTGCATGAGCTTTTTGCCAAGTCCTTTTCCTCTGTGCGCGCTGTGGATGACTATGTACACCAGTATGTTCTCGGGTATGTAACCGCCCATGCCTGTCCTGTTGATCACTGTGGCCCCCGCAATTTCCCCATCTTCTAAGAGTACCATGGTAAATCCACCGAAGGAATCAATTTCATTCACCGAATAATCCAGGGCTTTTTGAATATCCTTCTTCTTGTCACCGTAGTTTTCCAAATGCTTGTATAGGAAATTAACAAGTTTCATTTTCTCCCGAGCTGTCGGCCTGCTGCTTGCGTTAAAGAGGTTTATTTCCATAATCTTTTTTTCGATTCAATATTTGTCAATATAGTTTTAAATATAGAATCACCAAAGATTTTACCTATAAACATGACTATCAGGTTTTAGCCATGTCAATTCTAATGTGCTAATTCTAATAGCTGTTCTTTTTCCAAGAGCGTATTGAACTATTTCCATTCTGAGAGTTCAGGAAGGTTGTGCGTAAAGCCATTATCTTCACAGCTGCCGAGATTTGTTCGTCTCTTTGCCGCTATTGCTTTAATAAAGTCGACAGAGTAAATAGTTTAGATTTACTCAAAATCAGTGTTTGAGAAGGGTTTTTTCAAAAAGGGAATCTTTTTTCTTTTCTTATTGCGGCATTCCCTGACGCATCCAGTTCTTAAAGGTTTGGATTTCCTCTTTGGTCCAGGCTGGTTTTTTCTCCTTGAATGGCATGTACTTTACATCATCCGGCGGCAGCATCACCCTTTCTAGAATGTCCATAGCATGTGCCTTGGTGGCTTCGTAGGTGTTGAGCATCTCTTTTTTTCCGTCGGGCGGAAAGTGGCAAGGCGTGCAGTTGTTTTGCATCATGGCGGAGATGTTTTTCTCATAGGTCACCACCGGTCCGTCATACTTCTTAGCGTCGTCCGTGTTGTTGTTCTGTGCGCTCTTACACTGTTGGAAAACAACGGAAAAAAGAAATAAGCCAAGGACTGTGGGGAGGAGATTCTTGATTTTCATAAGCGAAGACTTTAACGGTTAGGTTTGAAAAGTGAAAGTATGTTTTTTTACGATTTGATGGGCATATATGCTCATTTTGGTCTAGGTGGGCTCGTGCGCTTTTGAAGAGAAGTGGGTTTGTGAACTATTGGCCGACTTCCAGAAGGCTTCAATCGAGAAACACAAATGGCTACAAATCATAGTGCGAATAAACGCTTTCCGAAAAAAATCCGCGTGCGTGAGGGGGTGGAAATATTATCAATAGCCAAAAGGTTCTCTACTAGTATGTCGAATTCTTAAAATTCGAATTTCACTTTCGTCAGATTTTACTTGAAATGTGACTCTAAAATTATACACAACAAATGCTCTAAATTCACTGCTGCTTGGTTCTTTTAGCTTATCAATTTCACAAATGTTCGGATTTACTTTGATCAGAGCAATTCTTTCTAGAACAGCCTTTTTAACAATTTTAGGTGCTTCGGTGCTCTGTTCTTCCAAAAATGTCAGAATCTCTTTGAACTCGTCAAGTGTATTTCTGTCCCAGGTGACTTTGAAGGACTTCTTTCTTACCATTTGGACAATTCATTCTCAGCCTCTTCATGCGAAACATTCTTTCCATTTTCAATTCTCTCAACGGCCTTGTTAAGTTCTTGGTTGTACTGTTTTCTACTTACTCTTTTAGCACCAGAGTCTATGTTTAGCAGGCTTTTGATCATCTCAAGAACCAAAGCCTGTTGTTTGGTTGATAAAAGAGGCAAGAAATTCTCTACCTGGGTTTTAATGGTTGTGCCGTTCATTTTTTGCAAGTTTTATAAGTCAAATTTACAGATTAAAGCCCTTTTATATGTCCCAAAATGAAATCAATTTGAAAGCAGTGAGTCAATAGCTATCTTATTTCCGATTTCAGCGCGCCTATTAAATACCGTCCGAACCAAAGTAGCGAGGCTCAGAGGGCTAGCTATGAGGTTTTCGCGCTTTGAAAGTATATGATCTAGGATTCGTTCGAATTACTACAATACCTTCAGCTAGAACTCTAGGGTAAAACACAGTGCATAGCCTTAAAAGCACCTTTCAAAGTC
>CAZBBV010000049.1:0-9352 GCA_964490025.1 uncultured Cryomorphaceae bacterium
TTGAGCTAGACATATACTCGTACTAACCCCACTCCCCCTTTCTCATCCTATTAGACAACCCGACACAGACTAACTTACATATAAATCCTCCGCTCATCCATCCAGCTGGCGCAGCGGCGTTGGGCAAGATGAAGAATTGCTCCTCTACAATAAAGTCGCATTTATCAAGTATCGTTTTGGCAATATGTATGATTGGTACAAATTTGGACAATTGAATATTGTTTATACATTTGCTTCATATAACGCTCTTGGCCACGTATTCTCAATTCTTAATAAAATAGAGAGAATGCCGACCCAAGAGCTTTTTTTATGCCTATGAAACGTAAAACGGCAATTTTAGTTGATGGAGGCTTTTTCTTGAAGCGCTATAGACACTTAAAGAAAGTTCGAAATCTTGACCCAGAAAAAACAGCAAGAGATTTATGGGAAATGTGTTTACGGCATCTATCTCAAGCAAAGTCGGAAACTTATGACTTGTATCGTATATTCTACTACGATTGTCTTCCATATGATAAAAAGCAGCACAACCCTATCAACGGGAAGTCAATAGATTTTTCCAAAACTGATCAGTATAAATTTCAATGTGCATTTTTCGAAGAGTTGAAGAAAAAAAGGAAAATTGCCTTGCGTCTCGGAGTACTTGAAGATCGAAAAAGATGGATTATAAAACCCACCAAGACGAAAGAATTACTTTCCAAAAGTATTTCCATTGACGAACTTACAGAAGATGATGTATTATATGATTTCAATCAGAAAATGGTCGACATTAAGATTGGATTAGACATTGCGTCAATTACACTTAAGAAGCAGGTCGATCAAATTATTCTAATTTCTGGAGACAGCGATTTTGTCCCAGCCGCCAAGTTGGCTCGTCGTGAAGGAATTGATTTCCTATTGGATCCTATGTGGAATCCAATAAAACCGCACCTATTTGAACATATAGACGGGTTAGTATCAAAAATTAATCGTCCAAATCAAAATGGTTAGTCTCCGTTAAACAGGCTCGATTTTTACTTCCCCAAACAAAAATTTTACCTATAAATCCTCCTTTCATCCATCCACTTGGCGTAGCGGCGTTGGTTGGCGTTGTGCTCGTCGAGGGTGGCGGCAAAGCTGTGGTAGCCCGGGCGCTCGGCGCTGGCGCACATGTACATGTAGCTGTGGCGCTCGTAGTGCAGCACGGCATCAATGGCCGAGGGGTGGGGCATCACTATGGGGCCCGGCGGCAGGCCCAGTATGAGGTAGGTGTTGTACGGCGAGTCTATGGTCAAGTCGTCCCGCATCACTCGGCGTATGGTCGTGTCGGGGTACAGTTGCTTTAGCGCAAAAATCACCGTGGGGTCGCTTTGCAAGGGCCAGCCTTTGCGTATGCGGTTCATGTAGAGCCCCGCAATGGTTTTTTGCTCGGCGCGCTTCATGGTTTCCTTTTCCACTATGCTGGCCAGTATGTACACCTCCTGCGGGCTCATGCCTATTTCTTTGGCGCGGGCCAGGCGTTTGTCGGTCCAAAACTGGTGGTACACGGTGTACATTTTCTCGAAAAAAGCCTCGGCACTGTTGTTCCAATACATCTCGTAGGTGTTGGGCATAAACATGGTGAGCACATCCACCGGCTTGAGGCCCAGCGGCGCCAGGCGCTCTTCGTCGTTCAGCAGCCGCCACAGGTCAATACTGTCCAGCTCCAGTTGGGCGCCCACCACACTACACAGCTCGCGCACCGTTTCCACATGGTTGATGCGCACATCCACCGCCACCTGCCCGCCGCTGCGGAGTATGTTCACCAGGTCGTTGTTGTTCAGGCCGGGCTTAAAAAGGTAGCGGCCGGGCTTCACTTTGTTGGGGTATTTTTTCAGTTCGGCCACCCACACAAAGCCTTTTTCGTCCATTAGCACCTCGTCTTTGCGCAGTTGCTCCAGCACATCTTCAAAGGTGCTTCCTGTTTTTATAAAAAGCTCGTAGCGCTCCTTGCCCTTCAGGTCCAGGTTGGGTTGCATCACCATGCGCCATGCCTTCCAGGCCAGCAGTCCGCCCACGGCCATTATTACGATTACTGCTATTACAATCCACTTTCTCATGCTCCTTTACTTCATGTTCCGAACTTGCGCCAGCGCGCCTTGCACCGTGCTGTTGTCGGGTTCCACTTTCATTGCGCGAATCAACAACTTTTCTGCCGTATCCAGCCTATTGGTGGCCGCACACAGGCCCGCATAGTTGATCATGGCCTGCACGTAGTCGGGATTCAGGCTCAGTGCTTTTTTGAAAAAATCTTCCGCCGTGGCGTAGTCGCCTTCCTGTGTTTTCAGGAATCCGTAGTTGCTCCACACTTCGGGCATCTGCTCGTTTTCGGAGAGGATAAAGGCATATACCTTTTTGGCCTCGGCAGCCTTGCCGTTTCTACTCAAGCACACGGCATATTTCAGTTGAAAATCCAGCTCGAAAGGCGCCAGCACCGTGGCTTTTTGGAAAAAGGCTTCCGCTTCTTTGCTACGGCCCATTTTGTAAAATGCCTGTCCACAGCGGTAGGCCGTCCAGGCGTGCTCGTTGCTCCACGAGGTGCTTTTCAGTTCGGCCAACAGGTTTTGCTGTCCGTAGCTTTCCACCTTTTTCACCAAGTCCGCGAATGCCTCACGGGCATAGTAGTAATGTATCCAAAGGGCTATGTCGTTGGCTTTTTGCACAAAAGTGAATGCACTGTCCAGCAATTGCGGATCGGGCGTAAAGGCTTCGTATTGCTGCAGGTAGGCCAGGGCCATGGTGCGCGCGTCGGGTTGCGTTTCGTTGATGGCTTGCAAGCCGCGAAACACCCGTGCCGCCTCGGTTTCGCTTTTCTTTTCCTTACCCGGAATTTTGATTTTGTGGTCGTGCACCGTCACATGCGGAATGTCGATAGAGCCCGATTTGGGCATGTGGCAGGCCACGCAGTTGTTCTCTTTCGTGGCGCGTTCGGCTTCGGTGGCGGTGCAGAAATTTTTCCCCGTGCTGTGGCAGCTTTGGCAGGTTTTGTTGAAATGCTGCGGATCGGTTTTTTGCACGCTCACATGCGGGTTGTGGCAGCTGATGCAGTTGAACGTCTGCTCATTTCCAAGGTAGCATTTGCTTTGCTTGAAGCGGTCGATATGGGAGGCCATGATGAAGTCGTCGTCCGAGTCGGAGTAGCGCGGCAGGAAAATGGTCATCACCTCGCTGAGGCGCATGCCGGGGCGGAAATCGTAGAACGACTTACCGGGTTTGAGCACGGCGTTGCCCTGCAGGTGGCAGCGCTGGCACAGCTCCATGGCCAGGTCGGGGCTCAGCTTGGCGGGGTTCACTATGGTGTAGTCGGTGTAGCGGCTTGTGTCCACTTTTTCGCCCCTTTGCTTGGCCGCCACATGGATGGAGCCCGGGCCGTGGCAACGCTCGCAGTCAATGCCCTGCGGCACTGCGTTGAATTTGTTGGTGGAGCCTTCCACAAACTGCGGATAGGCGTTGTGACAGCTCATGCATTCGAGGCCAATTTTTCTGGAAAAACGCGTGTTACCGCCATTCTCGAAGCCGGGGGGAAGGTCCAGTTTGCCGTCCTGGGTGTAGTAGGTAAAGGGCATCTGACACACATAGCCGTTGCTGCTGTACAAATGCGAGTTGGTGTGCTGGCCGGAGCCAATGATGTAATGCACCTGTTGCAGCAAGTTGTGCGTGGTGTCGCGGCCTTCCAGCCGAAACTCGCGCAGGAAAAGAGAATCGCCTTGCCAAAAAGGATGGTAATGCAAGTCGAGATGGGAATCGTAGAGCTTTGAGTCCGGCCCCAGCTTGCTGGCGCTTTTTCCGCGCGAAGCCAAATCGAAGCTTTGGCCCATGCCGGTTTCTATATAGGTAAGGTAAATGTCGTTGTGGCACCCGCGGCAGGTATTCATGCCCACATAGGTGGCCGTGTCGGACAGGTTCAGGAAAACCTCCTGTTCCTCCGCCACCTTCGCTTTTGGCGCGCAATACGGAAGGGCCATCAACACCATACTGATGAGCAGCAATGCGAGATAAGCCGAGTTCCGTTTTTTCAAAGCCAGTTCATTTGCAGGTGGTACACGTTTTCTTCTTCGCCACGGCGGTTGCGCCAAGGATAAAGTCCGGCGGCCACAAAGCCCACTTTTTCAAACAGCGCCACACTGGCTTGGTTCGATTCGGCAATATTGCAATACAGCGATTCCATGTGGTAAGTGCTGCGCAAATACTCCATAAAAAGGCGGAGTGCCTGCTGCGCATAGCCTTTGTTGCGCTCGTCGGTGTCGGCAATCATGATGCCCAGCCCGGCGGTTTTCAGCATGTCCATATATTCGAACACCTCCACGGTGCCTATGTCTTTTCCGTCGGCCAGCTGAATGATGAGACGTTGTGCGCCGCTATCGGCCAGGTCGCGGTGGCAATCGAGCACAAAGGCTTCCCACTGCGCATGGCTGGGGTGCTCGTCTTCGCTCACCAGCAGGATGTCGGGATTTTGCTCCCAGGCTTGCATCATGGGGATGTCTTCCACCACCGGTAGGCGCAGGCGCAGCGCGCTTCCTTCGGCCACTACCATTCGTTCCATACGCCTTCGAATACTTTTCGTGCCGGACCGCGCAGCACAATGTTTTTATAGCCTTCGCCGTCTTGTTCAAACAGCACTTCCACCTTTCCGCCCAAGGCTTGCAGGGCAATTGTTCCCTTGCGGATACCTTTTTCGCGGGCAAGGGCCAGTGCCGCCGCCGTGATGCCCGTGCCGCAGGCGAGGGTTTCGTCTTCCACCCCGCGTTCATAGGTGCGAATAAGGATGCCTTCGGATGTCTCTTCAATAAAATTCACGTTGGTGCCTTGCGCCCGCCAACGCTCGGAATAGCGAACTTTTCGTCCTTCGGCCACCACATCCATTTCTCTTAAGTTTTCGGCTTTCAGCACCACATGCGGCGAACCGGTGTGGATGAAAACGCCTTCTTCCAGTTTTTCTATGCCCGACACGTAGCGCATGCCCAGGCTGATGGTCAGTTCGTCTTCGAAGCGGGCGCTGTGCACGCCATCAGCCGCCAGCAGGCTGCCTTGCTCTTCCATCATACCGTGGTGCACGGCCCACAGAATGGCTGCGCGGCCACCATTGCCGCACATGCTTCCGGGTCGTCCGTCGGCGTTGTAATACACCATTTCGAAGTTTTCAGTTTCGTGATGGCGCATGAGGATGAGTCCGTCGGCGCCCACGCCAAAGTGCCTGTCACAAATTCTTTTCACGAGGGCAAAATTGTCAGCCGGAAAGCGCAAATCCCTGTCGTCCACCATCACAAAGTCGTTTCCCGCACCTTCGTATTTCTCAAATTTTGGCCACATGGTTAATGGAGTGTTAATCGGATATTCTTAAAAACGGCTATCGAGAAACAAACTTAGAACAGTTTCCGTTACTTCGTGACATAAGGAACATTCTTTGATAAATGCTTTTGCCTTCCTTTAAGGCGTCATTCACTATTCAAAAACACATAAGTTATATGAAAAGATTTGCGAGCCTTTTTGCCATGATGATCGTGAGCGCCGCAATGACCTTGGGTGCTTACAAGTTGTTTTTCGAAAAACCCGTTCAAATCACACAGGTGGACCGCACACCTCCACCGGCGCGCTACACCTCAGGCGGCGCTGCTACCGGCATTGCCGATTTCAGCTTTGCCGCCGAAAAATCGGTGAATGCCGTGGTGCACGTGCTGAGCACTGTGCCCGGACAGACCTACTACGATCCTTTTCAAGATTTTTTCTGGGGTGGTGGCCGCAGGCAATACCAGGCGCCGCCCAGCCAGAGCTCGGGTAGCGGGGTGATCATTTCCGCGGATGGATACATTGTGACCAACTACCACGTGATTGAAAATGCGCAGGAAATAAAAATTACCCTCAACGACAACCGCGAATACACCGCCACCTTGATTGGCACCGACCCGGCAACCGACATTGCCCTTTTGAAAATAAAAGAAGAGGACTTGCCTTTCTTGCAGTTTCACAACTCGGATGAAGTAAAAATCGGAGAGTGGGTGCTGGCCGTGGGCAATCCTTTCAACCTGAATTCTACCGTTACGGCGGGCATTGTAAGTGCCAAGAGCCGCAGCATCAGCATCATTAACGACCGCTTCGCCATTGAGTCGTTCATACAAACAGATGCCGCAGTGAATCCCGGAAACTCGGGTGGTGCCTTGGTAAATACCGAAGGGGCATTGATAGGCATTAACACCGCCATCTCCACCCACACGGGATCTTTTGAAGGCTACAGCTTTGCCGTGCCCAGCAACATTGTGTACAAAGTGATCGCCGACCTGAAAGAATTCGGAACAGTGCAAAGGGCATTTTTGGGTGTGAACATCCGTGATTTGGATGCCACACTGGCCACCGAGCTTAAAACCAAAGTAAAACAAGGCGTGTACATTGGCGGACTGACCGACAATGGTGCCGCGCAAGCCGGAGGACTGAAGGTAGGCGACATCATTGTCAAAATCAATGAAAAAGCCATCAACAAGAGCAGCGAGTTGCAGGAAATCATCAGCCGCTTCCGCCCCGGCGATCAGGTCACCGTTTCTGTGAACCGCGACGGAGAGATGGAAGACTTTGTGATTACCCTGCGCAACAAAAACGGAAGCACCAAGCTATACGGCACGAGCAACAATGTCATTACCGGCGTGTTGGGTGTGGAGCTGGAAGCCCTGACGGCAGATGAGTTGCGCGAAGAGAAATTGAAACACGGCGTGAAAGTGACGCGACTGATGAATGGAAAATTCCGTTCGGAAGGCATTCAGGAAGGCTTTATCATTACCGAAGTAACAGTGGACAACATTACCACCAAGGTGCTGACTCCCGAAGACCTGAACACTGCGCTAAAAGACAAGAAAAACGTAGGCGTGTATCTGAAAGGGAAATATCCGAAAGGAAACGCCCGCTATTACGCCTTCGGCATTTAAGGATCAATCAATTTTCATGGTGATTGTCGACAGGGCCTGAAGCATCTGCTTCGGGCTTTGTCATTCTTGCTAATTTGCTTTGTATATTTTTGCCCCCATGCTCACGCTTACGCCCCTTCGGAAACAGATCATCAAATTCACCCTGACCGGTACGCTGGCCGTGCTCGTGGATATGGCCGTATACTACAGCATGCTCACCATTTTGAAGGGCGAGGCCAAATGGATTTGGGGACATGAGGTGTGGGCTAAAACCACCTCCTTTATGTTTGGTGTGTTGGTCACCTACCATGTGAACAAGCGCTGGACCTGGAAACAAAACGACCGCGACAACAAGCGCTTGGCAAAATTCACCGCATTGTACAGCACCGCCCTGGTGGTGAATGTGGGCACCAATACGTTCTTGCTCTACCTTCTGCACAGCTTTTCGCTCTTCGAGCCTCTACCTTATAAGTATATGATTGCCTTTCTGGGTGCCACGGGCGTGAGCGCGGTGATGAATTTCATTGGCCAGAAACTCTGGGTTTTCAAAAGCAAAGAAAGCCTCGAATAAAGCCTTCTTTTTCAGTCTTTTTTGGCCCCTTAAACAATGGGAAAACCCTACTTTTGCCCGCAGTTTTTAACTACAAAAAATCAGAAATGAAAAACGGAAATTCTTACGACGAACTGCTGGCGAGCCGCATTGACAAAGAGAAAGCCGCTGCTAAGTTCATACAATTGGTGACCAATGCTTGGTTCGACAAAGGCATTGAGTTGATGCTTTTTCACAAACCGCTTTTGGACACCAGCACCACAGAGGTTTTGAATACCCACCACTACGCCCGCGAGATTAAAAAAGAGTCCATCACCATCTACGATACACTGGAGATTGTGGAGGCCATTTCGAAAATTGACCTGGCACCTGCGCGTATCGATATCGGTAGGCTGACCTCTGAATGGCTGAAAGAAAATGCAAACTACAGCAACGCCACCGATTTTGTGGCCAACAAGATGAGCACCTTTATCGGAACAGGCGCCAGCGTGGAGCCCCGCGACGTGGTGTTGTATGGCTTTGGACGTATCGGCCGACTGCTGGCGCGCGAGCTTATCCGCAAGGAAGGACGCGGCAATCAGCTTCGCCTGCGTGCAGTGGTTTCGCGCGACGACAGCGATTTGTCGTTGAGCAAGCGCGCATCCTTGCTGCGTATCGACTCGGTACACGGCGAGTTCCCAGGCACGGTGGTAGAAGACTTTGAAAATAAATGCCTCATCATCAACGGGGTGCCGGTGCAAATGATCAAAGCCAACAGCCCGGAGGAAATTGACTACACAGCCTACGGCATCCACAATGCACTGGTGATTGATAATACCGGAGCATGGAGAGACCGCGACAATCTGGCGCGCCACCTCAAGTCGAAAGGCGCCAGCAAAGTGATGCTGACCGCTCCGGGAAAAGGCGACCTGCCGAACATAGTGTACGGTGTGAACCATGGCGACTTCGACCCCGACCAACACGACATTTTCAGTGCGGCGAGCTGTACCACCAACGCCATTACCCCTGTGCTGAAAGTGATTCAGGATGAGTTTGGCGTGGAAAAAGGACATATCGAAACCGTGCACGCCTACACCAACGACCAAAACCTGGTGGACAACATGCACAGCAAATACCGTCGCGGTCGTGCGGCTGCGCTCAACATGGTGATTACCGAAACCGGTGCCGGAAGCGCGGTGGCCAAAGCCTTGCCTGTATTGGCCGGAAAGCTAACCAGCAACGCCATCCGTGTGCCCGTGCCCAATGGATCGTTGGCCATTTTGAACCTCACCGTTTCGAAAGCCACCACCCTGGAAGAAGTGAATGCCGTGATGAAAAAATACGCGCTGTACAGCAACCTGGTGGAGCAAATCGAATATTCAGAAGGCAACGAGCTGGTGAGCAGCGATATCGTGGGCCGTCCGCAGCCTTCCATCTTTGATGCGCCAGCCACCATAGTGTCGAACGACGGCAAGAGCATGGTGCTGTATGTGTGGTACGACAACGAGTATGGCTACAGCTGTCAGGTGATTCGCCTGGCGAAATATGTGGCCAAAGTGCGCCGCCACACCTACTACTAAGATTGTAGAGATAACTTGATGGAAACCCCCGTTCGCTCAAAGTGGACGGGGGTTTTTTCTTTTACAAAATCCCCTTCAACTCCTTCAACTCCCGGATCTCGTAGGTAATTTGTTCGTTGTGTGGTTTTTCGGCGGGGTTGTAGAATATTTGGTCCATGCCCACGGAGCGCGCGCCGATAATGTCGGCTTCCAGGCTGTCGCCAATCATGATGCTATTGTGCGGCTCGGCCTCGCCTTTGCGCATAGCATAGCGGAAAATGTAGGGATTGGGCTTACGCACGCCTGCCGATTCGCTGGTGATCACCTCACTGAAAAAATCGGCCAGGGAGCTTTCC
>CAZBBV010000050.1:0-9302 GCA_964490025.1 uncultured Cryomorphaceae bacterium
TTTTATTCCTCGAATGTTCGTCAACACGCTTTCCACACTGCTGCTGTGAAAGGGTCCGCCACTGCCGTAAGCTCCTATGGGCACACGGATGATGGCGCTCACAGGCCATTTGCCATTCGATAAGAAATACGAGCGGCTCACTTCGGCAAACAGTTGATTGAGTCCCGGCCAGATATAGTCGGCAAACTGCACCTCTACAATGGGACGCAAACCGGCGGCGCTCATGCCTACCGTGCTGCCAATGATGAAAGCCTCCTGAATGGGGGTATTGAACACGCGGTTGTCGCCAAACTGTTGGGCCAGGGTTGCCGCTTCACGAAACACACCGCCCAGTCTTCCGCCCACGTCTTGTCCGTAAAGAAGGGCTTCGGGGTGCTTTTCCATAATCTCGCGGATGGCAAAAAGGGCAGAGTCCACCATCACCGTGGGCTGCTTGCCTTTTGGCGCGCGGGTTCCTATTTCTTCTGTTACCGTGGTAGGCGCAAAATCAAATTCGAACAGATCCTCAGGTCTTGGGTCTTCTTCTTGTTTGGCTAATTCAAAATCGGCTTCCACCGCCTGGCGAGCAGCTTTGAACATATCGCCCAAATCCTCTTTTGAAAAACCTGCCTTGAGCATGGTTTTCTCCAATATCGGTAGTGGGTCGCGCGATTGATGCTCTTCCAGGTCGTCGCGGTACCATTCTCGGCGCACGCCCGAGGTGTGGTGGCCCAGCAAGGGCACACGGCCGTGTACCAACACCGGTCGCCTTTCGGTGCGGATGATGTGCAATGCTTCCGAAAGTGTTTCCCAGCAAGTTTCAAAGTCGTTGGCCTCAATGCTTCGAACCTCAATTCCCTTAAAGCCCACGGCAAACTCGGCGGCATTTTGCGCTCTCGTTTCCTTTGCATTGGCGGAGATGTCCCACTCATTGTCTTGTACAAAATAGAGGATGGGCAATTGCTTCAAGGCAGCCATTTGCAGCGCTTCGCTCACTTCACCTTCCGTCATGGCGGCGTCACCAATGGAGCAAACCACCACAGGAGGTTGCTTCCAACTTTTGTCAACCAGGTTCTGCTTTTCGCGGTATTGAATTCCCAGAGCAATGCCGGTGGTAGGGATGGCTTGCATACCGGTGGCAGAACTCTGATGGATTATTTTTGGTTTGTCTTCGTCCTTCAGGCTGGGGTGGCAGTAGTAGGTGCGGCCGCCGGAAAAGGGATCATTTCTTTTGGCCATAAGCTGCAACATGCAGTCGAAGGGGCGCATGCCAATGGAAAGCAGGATGCTGTCGTCGCGGTAGTAAGGTGAAACCCAGTCTTGCGGCTCGAGCTGCATGCCCAAAGCCAACTGAAAAGCCTCATGACCACGCGAGGTAGCGTGTACATACTTTGCAGTGAGCGCAGCATTTTCCTCGTATAAATCGGACATGTTGCGCGCCAGCGACATCAGTTCGTAGGCGTGTTTCAAAACATCTTTCGATAATTGAGAACTGTCTTTTTCTTTCTTCTTTGACATGGTTTCCGTCGGCATCAGCATGGCTTTTTTCATGGACGGTCAAAGATATAAAAAAGCACCCCGCCGCTTTGGGCGGTCGGGGTGCGATATTCAAAATGCATTAAGGCTTACTCTGCTTTCTTAGGATTTGGCAATCTAGCGGTGAGACCCACACCCAACACCTGACGCCACTGCGCACGCGGGCCAATAATCGGACTTCCGTCCGAGGCCAATTCTCCAGTATCTATTTTAATATCGTCGTCATAAATCATCTGCACCATGAAGCTGGCCGAAAGCCAATTGTTGATTTTCATTAGCAGGAATACCTCAGCATTGATGTCAATGTTTCCTACGTTTTCCAGGTAATTGGCAAACAAATCGAGCTTGGTGCGCAGGGTAACATTCTTTACAATTTCCTCCTTAAGCCACACCGTGTTGAGGTAAGCCCCGGCCTCAATCCTGCCATTCTCTCCGGGTGTTACCCCAAAAGCACCTTGCGACGCAAGCAGGCTGTCGCGCACGTAGGTGTGCTTAATGGTTACCGGCGATAGGTACAAGCGGAACTTATCGTCCGGTTTATATTCCATACCCAAACCGAGAATGGTGTAGGCAGGTGCAAGAAAAGTAGAGATGCGAACGGTGTCTTCCGATTTGGCAAAACCGTCGAAATACTGCGTGCGAAACTGGCCAAAAAGCATGTAGTGCCAGTTCTTGGCCGACTTATAACCCACATTGGTGGTAAACTCAAAACGGTCGTCGGTTTTAGTGGTTATGTCGTTCTGAAACTGATAGCCAATACCCGTTTGCAGGTTGTTGCTCCAAGCCCAATTGTCCTTTTCGTAATTGGCATAAAGAATAACCAGCGCATTCCAGCTATAGGAACTATTGCCCCCGGCTTGCCAGTTTTTCAGGGCAACTTGGTTTACTGTAAGTGTTCCGAGAAAACCCTTTTTCCAATAAGTGGTATCTGTGGACTGGGCAACGACCATGGCGGCCGAAAACAGGGCGGAGAGGAGGAGTAGTTTTGCTTTCATAGGGTTGTTGGTTTATTTGTTGTGAACGTGCACATCCATTTGGGGAAAAGGAATGGCAATGCCTTTTTCAGCGAATGTCTTGTATACTTTTTCGCGCATATCGAAGTGCACACCCCAGTAGTTTTCAGCATTCACCCACACACGAACCACAAAATTCACGGAGCTGTCATTCATGTTCTCTAGGGCCACGAATGGCGCGATAGGGTCCTGTAAAATTCTATCATCAGCGTTACAAAGGTCGAGCAAAACCTGACGAGCATGATCGTAAGACGTACCATAGGCCACGCCAAAACTGAAATCGACACGACGGGTTCCTTCGGTGCTGTAGTTGACCAATGAGTCGCCGGCCACCTTGCTATTCGGGATAATGATGGTCTTGTTGTCCAAGGTTTTCAGTACGGTGTTGAAAATCTGAATTTCGCTCACTATGCCGAAGTAGCCAGCCATTTCCACGGCGTCTCCCACCTTATAAGGACGGAAAATAAGGATCATCACCCCGGCGGCGAAGTTTTGCAGGGTGCCGCTCAATGCCAAACCTACGGCCAAACCGGCTGCCCCCAAAATGGCTACGAAAGAGGTCATGGCAATGCCCAACATGCTGAGGACAGAAATAATGAGCATAATGCGGAAACCAATTCCTACGAGTGTATGAAAGAAGGGACGCAGCGTAGGATCAATCTGCTTGCGCTCCATTACTTTGTTCATGCCGCGTAGCAACATGCGGATGATCCATAGGCCTATCAGGAGGACGACAGCTGCTGAAATTATTTTCATGCCGTATACCTGAATCATTTCCATCACTTTGTCTGTGTTCAGTTCCATACTCAACTTTCTTAATGTTTAATATTTATAGGGAAAATCGGCGCTAAAGTGGAAAAATTGGCTTAAAACTTCAAGTTCTACCGGATATAAATGCATTCTGCGACAAAAGCTATGCTTTGAACGCCTCTATTGCTTGGCGGGTAAATTCGCTGGTCACCAGCTTGCCACTCATGGCAGCACGATCTTCCAATAGTGAGTCCCAATGTTCGGAGCCTTCCCAAAACACTTTTTTCAGCATGGCCATAGCTTCAGGATTGCTTGCCGCTAGCTTCTCGGCCAAGGCATTTATCGCATTGTCCATCTGCTCCACATAGTCAAAAAGTTCTGTGTACAGTCCTTTCTCAGCCGCCCATTCAGCGCTTTTCCATTCGGTGGCGTTTATGGCCAATTGACTCATGCCGGTCTTGCCCATTTTGCGCTCCACCGCCGGCCCCACCACAAATGGCCCAATGCCCACAGCCAGCTCGCTAAGTTTTACAGAGGCAATCTTAAGTGCAAAGCAATAATCTACTGCTGAGGCCACGCCCACACCGCCGCCCACGGCCTTGCCATGCACACGACCTATGGTAAACTTCGGACAGTTACGCAAGGCGTTGATCACCCGCGCGAAACCCATGAAAAAGTCTTTCCCCTGGTTCTCATTTTCAATGGAAATAAGCTCGTCGAAACTGGCGCCCGCACAGAAAGCCTTATCGCCTTCGCTTTGCAGCACGATTACTTTCACATCCGGGTCCTTGCCGGCCTGTGTGATAATGTCCGCCAATTCGCGCAGCACCTTGCCTGGAAGCGAATTGCTTTTGGGATGCCAAAAGGTAATGGTGGCTATGCCGCGGGTGTCTACTATGCTCCGCACCCCGCCTTCGTTGATCATATTGTTCATGACTGATTTCTCATTTTCACCATGGTGAGGATGGTTGCCACCGCCACAGTTTCGTTCAACTCGTCGTACACTTCTACATAAAATTTCACAATGCCCTTGGCTATGTCCTCTTCCGAGCGTTTTTCCTGCGCAATTTTTTCTTTCACTGTTAGCCGCACGCCCAGTGTGGCGCCTGCATACACAGGTTTGGTGAAGCGACATTCCTCCAAGCCGTAGTTGAGCAGCACAGGCCCTTTTCCCGGATCAACGAAAAGTCCGGCGGCCATGCTCAGCACAAAATAGCCGTGGGCCACGCGCTTTTCGAAAATGGTTCCATCCAGCGAAGTTTCGTCGGTATGGGCATAGAAATGATCCCAACTCACATTGGCAAAATTCACAATATCCGATTCGGTGATGGTGCGCTTATGGGTATACACGGTGTCGCCCACCATTAGGTCTTCGAAATGCTGACGGAACAAGTGCGGCTGCGCTTCAGGCCGATCTCCGCCGGGTTGGTATTGCTGTGCAATGAGCGTGAGTGTGGTAGGATGGCCTTGCAAAGCGGTGCGCTGCATGTAGTGCATCACGCCGCGCTTTCCGCCCATTTCCTCTCCGCCACCGGCGCGTCCCGGACCGCCGTGCGTGAGAAGCGGCAATGGTGAGCCATGTCCGGTATTCTCTTTCGCATTTCTGCGGTTCAGTATCATAATTCGGCCGTGGTAAGCCGCCGAGCCGAGTACATATTCGCGGGCCAAACGGTCGTCGTTGGTCACCATGCTGCACACCAGCGATCCTTTGCCCATTCGGGTCAGGGCAATGGCTTCGTCTATGTTTTTGTACGGCAGCAAAGTGGCCACCGGACCGAAAGCTTCCACCTCATGCACGTCGGTATGTTTGAAAGGATCGTTGTTGCGGAAAAGTATGGGCGACATAAACGCACCTTTCTGCTTGTCTGCTCCAGTCACGTCAAAGTCGGTGAGGCTGCCATACACTATATCCTGCGAACGGGTCAGTAATTCAATTTTCTCCAAAACTTCTTGCCGTTGGGCAAGGCCCGCCAAGGCGCCCATGCGCACACCTTCCACTGCCGGATCGCCAATCACGGTTTTCGCCAGCTGTTGGCCAATGGCTATTTGCACATCCTCCATCAATTTCTCAGGAACAATAATGCGACGAATGGCCGTGCATTTCTGACCGCATTTCACGGTCATTTCTTTTCTAATCTCCTTGATAAAAAGGTCGAATTCTTCCGTGCCGGGCACGGCATCTTCGCCGAGCACACAGGCGTTTAGCGAGTCGGCCTCCATGTTGAACGGCACTGAGTTATTCAGTATAGAAGGGTTTCCTTTCAGCATCCTTCCCGTTTCGGCCGATCCGGTAAAGGTCACCACATCTTGTTCATTCACATGGTCTAAAATGCCACGCGCCGAACCTGAGATGAGCTGCACCGCTCCTTCAGGGAAAATGCCTGAGGCTGCCATATCTCGAACCACCATTTCGGTAAGGTAGGCGGTAACCGTGGCAGGCTTTACCACTGCGGGCACGCCGGCCAGTAGGTTCACCGCAATTTTTTCGAGCATGCCCCAAATCGGAAAATTGTAGGCATTGATGTGGATGGCCACCCCTTCTTTGGGCACCATCAGGTGCAGGCCCGAAAAACTTCCGCCTTTGCTCAATGAGAGTGGATCGCCATCAACATAATAGGGCAAATCGGGAAACTGCCTGCGCAAGGAGCTGTATGAAAACAAGTTTCCAAAACCGCCTTCTATGTCGATCCAGCTATCGGCGCGGGTGGCGCCGGTGGCTGCGCTCAAGGCATAATATTTTTCCTTGCGCTCCAAGAGGTAAAGCGCCATGGCCTTGAGCATGAGTCCGCGCTCCTGAAAAGTCATTTTGCGCAGCGCAGGTCCGCCTGTGTTTCGTCCATATTTAAGCACTTCGGCAAAGTCAATTCCCTCGCTTGTGGCCTCAGCAATGGCCTCGCCGGTAATGGAGTTGTAGAGCAATTGCCCTGAGCCGCTGCCGCTTATCCATTGGCCTTTTATGTAGTTCTGAATTTTGTTCATGTCAATCGATCTCGGTTTTCAAACTCGGCTAAAATAACAATCAGAAGGAGAGCACACAGGTCAGTTTTTCGGTGCGCACTGTACCATCCGTGTGTATGAGCTCTATGAGAAAAATATAAATATCGGGTCGGCAAAGTCCGCCCTTGGCATCCCTTCCATCCCAGGTAAAAGCGCCTTCGCTGCCCAACAATTCTCCGCGAATCCAGGGGAGAATCTGAAATCCGCTGCGGTCGTAGATGGTAACATTGAGCAGATAGCCGGCTCGGTCGGTTTTGTAAAGCAATTGTGTAAAATCCTGAAAACCATCCAGGTCGGGAGTGAATACTTTTGGATCGACTTCAAAAAAAGCATTGGCCCCGGGAATGATTCGCTGTTGCGAATTTGCATAGCCGGGCGTTGCAAATTTCACGGCTGAAGAAGCACTCATCCAATTGGCCGGGTCTTGCGCCGGCAGGGAAAGGGAAATACGCTCCAACGACACGCCGTCCGGATCGTCGAGCGCCGGCGAATGTTGGTCTTCGTGGTACTCTATGTAGTCCAACACCTCCAGCGATTGGTTGATGATGGCTATGCTTCCCGATTCATTGGACATGCCTGGCAGTGAGGCCATGTATCGAATGTCTGCGGTGTCGGGCGGACTGTATCGCATCTGCGCATCCACATTGGTGGTAAAGGCCATAAGCTTTCCGGGAAACCAAAGGCCTTCCTCAGCAGGCATGGCCCTGATGGAAGAGATCAAGTTAAACTTAGAATCGTAATTCGCCAGGCTGAGATTGGAGAAGGACAGAATTTTGTCAGACACATTCACCATTTCTACAAAGTCGGCGCCGTCTGAATAAGGATTAAACAAGATTTCATTGAGCAGCACATCACCAATTTCCGGCAATTGCGGCAGCCCAAATAGCAAAGTATCATTGGCTATGGTGGTCCCGCGGCAGTTGCTCAGCCCACTTACATACAGGTGGTACACGGTGCCCGCTACAAAAGCGCCGGCCCAACGGAAGGAGACGCTATTGAAAAGCGGTGCAATGGGCAAAACCGTCGGATAGCCCAACTCAGGACTCTCGTAACCCAGAAAATCGGAAAGCGAAAGACTGTCCATGCTTTGGTTGAGGCGCAAAACGAGTGCAGTGTCGCCCTGAAGAAAATAGCTCAATATTCTGGGTTCAAGGTCTTCGTTCACTATTTGGTCAATGCTGTTGACTGCGCCGGGTGTTCCGCCATTGGGACTTGTAGATGCGCTCCAGTTCTCCGATCCGCTGCAAAGTCTCGAGAGGTCTTTTCGTTCCAGGCTCCATCCACCATTTACTTTGTTCGGATCGCCATACCAGGTGGTGGAATACTCGATTGCATCTTGCACCATGCCGTCCGCGCTGCGCAGACTCAGCACCATGCCGCCATTGGTGAGGCTCGGGATATCCATAGCCAACACAGGCAGCGCACCGAAAGCAGGCGCATCCGCAGGCTCCGTCAATATCAGATAGCCATTGGCCGGAATGATGACCTCCGGAATTATTTTCACCGAGCTACCACCCGTAATTTTCCAATCCTTCAAGTTAATGGGAAAAGGTCGTGTATTGTACAACTCAATGTACTCCGCATTGGGCAGCAGCACAGGCGGTTCGGGGTCGGGCATCAGCTCGCTGATTACCACGTCGCCTTTTGTAGGAATGTATATCAAAAAGGTCACAGTATCGGGCTGCATCACATTGCCGCTCTGGTCGGCCACATTGGCTATGGCCACTTGATACAGCACGCCACTGGAAAAATTGGTGGCAAAAGCCAGATTGACCACCGAAGAATCGCCTTGATAAAACTGCGTGGCGGTGGCGGCATTTCCGGTATTCAACAGCGTGTAATTGCTTAGTGCGAGCGCAGAGGCTGCATTCAATTTTTCGTCAAAATTCACTGCCAAGGTATTCGCTCCTGTAATCGTGGCGCTGAGGACTTTCGGTGGAATCAAATCCAGAAAGGGCTGACCATTCACCACAAAATCGTCGAAATAAAACAGATCGGAGCGCGTGGCGGTGTAGATGCAGCGCACGCCGAAATAACTTCCACTCACTATGCTGCTGTCCACGGCGCCAAAAAGGCTCACAAAGTTGCTGCCCCCGGTGCTGTCGGCCTCCACGGTCCATACAGCGTTGCCGCTTCTGGTAGCGCGAATGCGCACCGTGTTGTTGTTTAGGCCCACCCAACCGTCGCTGCTTTCGGCTATGAGTATGGCTGCGCCACCCATTTTTTTATACAAGCTGATGCGGTCTTGCGTGCCGCCGCCAATGCGGAGGTAGTAGGTAGAACTGCTTTGCTGCAAATCCGAGGTGGCGGATAACAGATGCACTTCGGCATAGTTGCTCGACGAAGGATTAAAAGCCATGCGGATGTAAAATTCCCAAGAGGCATCTATCGAAGCTTGTGAACTCGTGTACAAATACGACTGCGAAGCCACCGCCGGGGCATTCAGGTGAAGTTCCCCGCCGAGCACTTCAAAATCGGCAGTCATGCCGCTCCAAGTGGGGTTTTGGGTAAAATCGCCATCCGAAAAGTCGTCCGTAAATTGCCCCGCCACGCCTAAAGACAGCAGAGAGAGCAGAAGGCATAGTAGGTTTCTCATCATGGGTTTAAGTAGTACTTTTGGCTTCCCGCAATTTCATAAAAATTTCCCATGAAAGTAGCAGTAGTTGGATGTACCGGTTTGGTAGGCCGCGAAATGTTGAAAGTATTGAAAGAACGCCACTTTCCGGTGAGCGAACTCATACCTGTAGCTTCCGAGCGCAGTGTGGGAAAAACCCTCGAATACGACGGGAAGCAATACACCATACTGAGCATGGAAGCAGGCGTGGCGGCAAAAGCGGATGTGGCCTTGTTCAGCGCCGGAGGCTCCGTTTCGCTGGAATGGGCACCCAAATATGCCGCTGCCGGCACCACGGTGATCGACAACTCCTCCGCCTGGCGCATGGATGCGAACACCAAACTCATAGTGCCGGAGGTGAATGGCCATGAACTCACCGGCACAGAAGGCATTATAGCCAACCCCAATTGCAG
>CAZBBV010000051.1:0-9214 GCA_964490025.1 uncultured Cryomorphaceae bacterium
AGAGCGAGTTGGGCAGGAAGGTAAACATAGGACATGCTTTCTCCACCTTGCTTAGCGAATTGGTAAATGCAGAAAAACACAGCACCGAGTCGACATTATTTGCGCATGTACACGACCGCTATGTCGATCTCATTCATTTGAAAAAAGGAAAAGTGCGCCTGGCAAACACTTTTCATATCCACAGTGCCGAAGACTATCTGTACTACCTCCTTTTCGCCATGGAGCAAGAGGGCCTCAATCCCGAAACTGTAAAATTGGTGTTGTTGGGCGACGTATATAAAGAGTCGAGAATTTACGAGTTAAGCTATCAGTATGTTCGCCATATCGACTTTTGGAAAGCAAAAAGACCCAGCAACGAAAGCTTCGAGTTTCAGGAATTGGCCGCTCATCTCTACTTCACCACTTTCAGACTTTAAGCCATGCGCATCATTAGTGGAAAATACAAGGGAAAGCGAATAATGGCACCCACCAACCTTCCGGTACGGCCTACTACGGATATGGCCAAGGAGAGCCTGTTCAACATATTGAACCACGAAATGGAGATGGATGGCGCCAAATGCCTCGATCTATTTGCCGGCACCGGAAATATTAGCTTCGAGCTGGCTTCGCGCGGCGCTGCACACATCACTTCGGTGGACATGCATGCGGGCTGCGTTACTTTTATTCGAAGCACCGCCGCTGCGCTCAACGACCAGTCCATCCATACCTTTCGTCAGGAAGTATTGCGGTTTTTAGAAAAAACGAACGAGCGCTACGACCTAATTTTCGCCGATCCGCCTTACGATAAGGACCTGGAGGTGCAGGTGGTAGAAATTGTAAATCGCAGGGCCTTGCTCAACGAAAATGGCGTGATGGTGATAGAGCATAGCGCCCGAACCGTGTTGGAGAGTCTGCCCGGATTTGTGCAGCACCGAAAATACAGCAATGTCAATTTCAGTATGTTTGAATCGCTCCAGAACCAAAAAAACCTAGAGATATCATGAGAAAAGTTGCCCTTTTTCCAGGTTCGTTCGACCCCATTACCAAAGGCCATTTGGACATTGTGTCCCGCGGCTTGGCGCTTTTTGATGAAATAGTGGTTGGCGTGGGTATTAATGCCAACAAAACTTACATGTTCACGGTGGAGCAGCGCATGAAATTTATCCGTGATGCTTTTGCGCATCTGCCGCAGGTTAAAGTTATCAGCTTTGTAGGGCTCACCGTAGATCAGTGTGAGGCTATAGGTGCGCAATATATTCTGAGGGGCCTGCGCAATCCCGCCGATTTTGAATTTGAGAAAGCCATTGCCCAAATGAACAGAGCCATGGTACCAACTGTTGGGACCGTGTTTCTGCTCACCAGCCCTGAGCTTAGCGCCATCAGCTCTTCTATCATTCGCGATATATATAGAAATGGCGGCGACGTTACGCAGTTTCTTCCTGAAAGAGTGAGCTTATCGTAGTATAGGTATTCCCCACTTTTTCATATTGTTTTTCGCCGTTGCACCATTCGCACAAATCAATTCCTTCCTCCTTTTGAGGAATGGTCTCCGGCCGTCCCGGAACGAACATTTCAAACCAAGAGGTGCGCTTCAGGTAGTAATCGCCATTTTGCCTATAAACATGGAAGGTCTGGTCGCGTAGCTTTCCTATCACCAATACCGATACCCCGCACTCCTCCTCCACTTCGCGCACAGCGGCTTCATCCGCTTTTTCGCCTTTATCCAACTTTCCTTTGGGCAAATCCCAACGCCCATTGCGATAGATCCAAAGCGTTTCGCCAAACTCATTTAGCACAATACCACCCGCAGCCTCAATAGGCACCACATTGGTGAGAAAATTTTCCCAATTCATTTCCCTATTTCCCAAAACAAAAACCTCCGTCACATCCCCTTGGAACATGCTTTCGATAATGCGAAGAAAAACTTTCGGACAGGGTTTATTGAAAACGGCCGCACCCTCTCGAAGATCGCAATGGTGCATCTCTTCCACGAAATGGAGGGCTAAGTCGTTGATGAAAACTTTATACTTTTGGCTCATGACAAAAAATACGGTTATCGCCGGCAAAATAGCCGAAGCTCTCCTACAAATAAAAGCAATAAAACTACAGCCCGACGCACCCTTTACATGGGCCTCCGGTTGGAAAAGCCCAATTTATTGCGACAACCGACTGGTGCTCAGCTATCCCGCTGCGCGTAAGTTGGTTTACAAAGCATTTGCTGAAACCATACGCCGCGAATTTCCGGATGCAGAAGTACTGGCCGGTGTGGCCACAGGCGCCATTGCCCATGGCGTTTTGGTGGCCGAAGAAATGGGTTTGCCATTCGTTTACGTCCGAGAAAAATCGAAAGCACATGGCCGTCAAAACCAAGTAGAAGGCGAAGTGACACCAGGGCAAAAAGTGGTGATTATTGAAGACTTGATCAGCACCGGAAAAAGTTCGTTGGCCGCTTTCGAAGCCTTGAAAGAAGCGGGCTGCGAAATCCTGGGCATGACCGCCATATTTAGTTATCAGTTTGATGAGGCAAAAAACAATTTCCTGAACGCCGGATGCACCTTAGTGACCCTGAGCGACTACACGGAACTCATATCGCAAGCCGCCCGTTCGGGCTATATTACTGAAGAACAAATTACTTTACTCAGCGAATGGCGCAAAAGCCCAAGCACCTGGAACAACCCATCATTATGAATACAAAAATTGAAAGCCGAACAGTTACCATTCAAAAATCGGCAACGGAAATATTTGAGTTTTTGAGCGACGCCCGCAATTTCGAAAAGCTGATGCCGGAAGGCGTGACCAAGTTCGAGGCCGACGCAGACGCATTCTTGTTCAAATTGGGCTCTTTGCCCGAGGTGAAACTGAGAATATCGGAGCGCGTGGCAAACGAGCGGATCGTGCTGAGCTCAGCCGGTGGCCCAATTGCCTTCAATTTAATTGGCGAATGGAAAGCCCAGAACGAAAGCGGAACCGAAGGCAAGCTCATGTTTGAAGGCGACTTCAATCCCATGCTGAAAATGATGGTGCAAAAGCCACTGACCAGCTTTATTGAAAAGCTCGCCGACAACCTGGAGAAACTCTAAACCCTTTCCAGAAAGCGAATCTCCTTGTGAGCGTAAGAATATTGTGTGCGGTTTTCGCGCTCTACTACCAGCCTTCCGGTAGGCTCCACGCCTATTATTCTCCCTTTGAACTGTTCAATTTTATCGTCAAAAAAGTACCATTTGTTGTACCGATAGAGGCGACGCAGGTATTCTCCTTTCAGGTTTTCATTCTTGGTAGCCAGTAGTTTAAGGTAGCGCGCCTGAATTAATTCTGATAGCTGCGCCAAGGCAAGGTCTAAATCGAACGCTTGTCCGCTTTCCAATTGAAGTGAACTTACCGGATAAGGCATTTCCGGAAACTTCACTTGATTAATATTCAGGCCCACACCTATAAAGCAGTTTTGTATGTACGCTCCTTTCAGGTTGTTCTCTATCAGCACCCCGCCAACCTTGGCGTCGCCAATCATGATGTCGTTTGGCCATTTAATGCTGACATTCTGAACATGCCGCGCCAAAAAGTCATAGATGGCCAGCGACACCATTTTATTCAAGCGAAACTGATGTACCGCTTGCATGCCCGGAGGCTTCAAAACCAGCGTAAACGTTAGATTATTACCCGCTTGGCTATGCCACTGGTTGCCTGCCTCGCCACGTCCGCTGTGTTGGTAATCGGCCCGCACAATAGTGCCGTCGGGCACGTACTCCGTGCGCACTAGGTTTAGGGCGTAGTTATTGGTAGAATCGGCCTCAGCTAAATGGACCACTCTGCTCCCAATTATTTTCAGCGAATTCAAAGCGGTAAAAGATTTAAGCAGTGCATGAAGGCAAATACATATTTTAGGCAACAAATTAAGAATACTTTTAAATGGCGTCGCTGAAAGAGATTAGGAAAAAAGACAAATTGCTCAACGAAATCCTCAACGGACTTGAGGAAATAAAAGGGAAAGACATTACCGTGCTAAACCTTAGCAAGATAAAGAACACTGTGTGCAAATACTTTGTTATCTGCAGCGGCGGTTCCACCACACAGGTGCGTGCCCTAGCCGATTCGGTGGAGGAAGAAGTGAGAGAAAATCTGGGAGAAAAGCCATGGCATATTGAGGGTATGGCCCAAGCCGATTGGGTGCTCATGGACTATGTGGATATTGTAACCCACATTTTCCGACCTGAAACAAGGGCATTTTTCAATATTGAAGAACTGTGGGGGGATGCTGAGATTTACAAACTAGAAGAGACCAACTAAACATTATGGCCAATAATACGAATCAAGAACAGCAAAAAAACCAAGCCCGACTTGGTGGTAAAGGGCCGGACAAGAACAAACCCAAGTTCAACTTTTACTGGGTGTATGCTGCCATTTTCCTATTCTTTATAGGCATCCAGCTTTTTAGCGGAATGAACTCAGGCGCCAAAGACATCACTTGGCCGCAAATGAAAACCATGCTCGAAAACCGCGAGATTGAAAAAATTGTGGTAATCAACAAAGAAGAGGCGCAGGTGTACCTGACGAAGGAGGCATTAGACAAAGGCAGCAATGAGGAGGTAAAAGACCAACCCTTGAGCGGGACCCAAAACACCGGTCCACACTACATTTTTGAGATTGGAGACGTGCAAAGCTTTGAAAGCAAGCTGAAAGAAGCACAAGGCATGCTGCCCACCGATAACCACATTTATCCGGTGTACGAAACCCAAAGCAATGTGTGGGGCGACATGCTCAGTTGGATTTTCCCAATAGCCATCATGATTGCCATCTGGATATTTATCATGCGTAGAATGGGTGGCGGTGCCGGAGGCGGAAGCCAAATTTTCAATATTGGTAAAAGCCGCGCTGCAGTGTTTGATGCCAACAACGTGAAGGTTACTTTCAAAGATGTAGCCGGACTTGAGGGCGCAAAAGAAGAGATCGAAGAGATTGTAGAGTTTTTGAAACATCCGGAGCGCTACACCAAGTTGGGTGGAAAAATTCCAAAAGGCGCTTTGCTGGTGGGCCCTCCGGGAACCGGAAAAACCCTTTTGGCTAAGGCTGTGGCGGGCGAAGCCAAAGTGCCATTCTTTTCGCTTTCGGGTTCTGATTTTGTGGAAATGTTCGTTGGCGTGGGTGCTTCACGCGTTCGCGACCTTTTTAAGCAAGCCAAAGAAAAAGCACCGGCCATTATTTTTATTGATGAGATAGATGCCGTGGGTCGCTCGCGTTCGCGCAACTCAATAACGGGTGCCAACGACGAAAGAGAAAATACCCTCAATGCTTTGCTGACAGAAATGGACGGCTTTGGCACGGATACGAACGTAATTGTGTTGGCCGCCACCAACCGTGCAGATGTGCTGGACCGCGCATTGATGCGTGCCGGACGTTTCGACCGTCAGATTTACATTGACTTGCCCGACCTGCATGAAAGGGAAGCTATTTTCAAGGTGCATTTACAACCCATAAAAATTGACAAAGCACTTGATGTTGAGTTTTTGGCGCGCCAAACACCAGGCTTCTCGGGTGCCGATATTGCCAACGTGTGCAATGAAGCCGCGCTAATCGCCGCAAGAAAGAACAAACAATTTGTTGAACGACAGGATTTTCTGGATGCCGTGGATCGGATCATTGGTGGACTCGAGAAAAAGAACAAGATTATTACCCAGGACGAGAAAAAAACCATTGCTTTCCATGAAGCCGGACACGCGGTGGTGAGCTGGATGCTGGAACATGCAGCGCCATTGGTTAAAGTGACCATCATTCCGCGTGGGCGAAGCCTGGGCGCAGCGTGGTATCTTCCTGAAGAAAGACAACTTACCACCTTCGAGCAGATATTCGACGAAATGACCGCCACCATGGGTGGACGCGCAGCGGAGCAGGTAATGTTTAAGAAAATATCGACCGGCGCTTTGAGCGATTTGGAAAAAGTGACCAAGCAAGCGCAAGCGGTGGTGACCATCTACGGACTGAATGAAAAACTAGGAAACATAACCTACTACGACAGCAGTGGACAGCAGGAATACAACTTCCAAAAGCCCTATTCAGAGAAGACTGCCGAGGTGATCGATCAGGAAATCTCAAAATTAATTGAGGCTTCATATAAAAGAGCCATTGAACTGCTCGAAAAGAATAAGGATAAACTTTCTACATTAGCCGAACGATTGCTACTGGAGGAAGTCATTTTCAAAGAAGATTTGGAAGAGATTTTTGGTAAGCGCCCGTGGGTGAAAGAAGAAGCCAAAGCGAGAGAAAAAGCCCCAACGGAAGCGAACTCAGAAAGCAGTCAGGCTGAAAGTGAGTACAAACCCGAAGAAACGGAGGCTGAAAATTCTTCCTCCACAAGCTAATATGAGTGACAACAAATCATTGTTCGGAAAAGCCTTCTCATCATTGAAGAAGGCTTTTTCGAATCCGGAAGAGGAAGAGCAAAAAAAGGAGACGGTATCGAAATACATGCCTGAGCAAAGGGCGCCGCTCGACGTGCAATTTGCCAAATCCTTTACTGATTTGAATGGCATATTTCTGTACTGCCAAGATGAAGAAGAGCTGCTACTGAACCTCAAAGGAATCTGCATTGAGGGCAATGTAAAGAACATTCTGGCCTTCGATCCGGCGATAAAAAGCCAAGTGGAGCGCGCCTCCGTTTTGTGTACCACAAACGAAAACGATCAAGACATAGACGCTTTTATCAGTCCCTGCGAATATTTGATTGCCTTCAATGGCGGAATCATGATTTCCTCATACCAAACAGCAGCCAGGCCATTGGAAAAACTCCCCAACATGCATATTGTGGTGGGTTACACCTCACAAATAGTGCGCAATCTGGGCGAGGGAATGAGCAACATCAACAAAAAATATAAAACCGAAGACAAGCCATCCTTCATCACCAACCTTACAGGAATGATGAAAAACAGCACCAACACCAGTCCGCTGAAGGAATACAAGCAAGTGTTTTTACTCCTGTTGGAAAATGAAGTATCGATATGACCGGATGGATAGAAATATACAGCACCAATCAAGAGTTTCAGGCCACCATGGTTCAGGAACTCCTTCAGAACAAAGGCATAGCAAGCACCGTACTCAACCGCAAGGATAGCATGTACCTCATAGGCGACATCCTAATCATGGTGGAGGAAAAGGATGTGGAGGCCTCGAAACAGATCATTGAGGCCAGCGGGCTATAATTCCCTCAAAAATGAAAACGCTAATCGTTCGGACACTTACAGGAATCGTGTATGTGGGTCTTTGGATCTATTTTTTGCACGCCGGTCCTTTTTTGCTTTCCATATTCTTACTCACCATGGTTCTGATCGGTTCGTATGAGCTGTTCAGAATGGGCAGTAAAAGTGGCGCCCCCACACCGCTGTGGCTTGTGGCCCTGCCCTTAGCAGCCTTTGCTTATTTTAACCATCATTTGTTTGGCGCTTCTACCCTACACTTCAGTTACATTCCTTTCATGTTTGTAGCCTTGGCCTCTATTGCGTTGGTTTTTTCAGTAAAAAACATTCAAGGAGCCATAGGAAATGCTGCCCTTTCGGTCTTCTATCTAGCCATACCATTGGCTTTGGTAGTTCGTATTTCCATATTCGACGGCTACTTTGTCTATCAATTGCCGCTGGCTATTCTGGCGCTGATATGGGCCAACGACACCTTTGCCTACCTCATTGGTAGCCTATTGGGACGCACTAAAATAGCCCCCGGAATTTCTCCAAGAAAAACCTACGAAGGATTGCTCGGAGGGATACTTGGTGCGGTGGCAATCAGCTACTTGATAGGCAAGCATGTAGAGCAAATTCCATTGGCACATTGGCCTTTCCTTGCTGTGCTCATTTCTATTGCCTCAACCATTGGCGACCTTTTCGAATCGAAATTGAAACGCAATGCGGATGTAAAAGATTCCGGAAAAATATTCCCCGGACATGGCGGATTGCTGGACAGAATTGATAGCCTATTGTTTGTATTCCCATTGGTTTATGTGTACAAATCCTTATTTCTAGTGCCATGATTTCACGCCCTGACACAAACGAATACGATCCATACTACCAAACCTATATAAGCAAAACCACTCAGGAAGACGGACTAGAAGCGCTGCGGTTTTCGCATCAGGCCATGCTCGATTTTTTGGACCAGAACCTGAATTTGGAATACCAATATGCTCCCGAAAAATGGACGGTGCGGCAAGTGGTGATGCACATTATCGATACGGAAAGGATTTTCGGCTACCGCGCGCTACGCATTGCCCGAGGCGACAGCACTCCATTGCCCGGATTCGATCAGGATCTTTTTGCTGAAAACTCAAAAAATTCAAGCCTGAGCTGGGAATTTCTGTGTATGGATTTCGAACAGTTGGCGCGAAGCACAGAGTTGCTTTTTGAATCGTTCGAAGACGACGACTTAATCAGGATTGGCATTGCCAATGAAAATAGACTTTCGGTAAGGGCCGCTGCCTTTATCATAGCCGGCCACAATCTCCATCATCTGGATGTATTTCACCAAAAATATATGCTATGAACGCGCATCAATTGGACTATCGCATCATTGGCGAAGAGCTGCAGTGTGTAGAAATTGAGCTCGACCCCAGGGAAACCGTGATTGCCGAGCCGGGCAGCTTTATGATGATGGACGGCCCGATAGAAATGCACACCATTTTTGGAGATGGTAAGGAAGCCTCCTGGCTCGATCAGGTGTTTAGCGCCGGCAAGCGCGTGCTCACCGGAGAGCGTTTGTTTCTCACCTCCTTCACCAACACCGGCCTGGGCAAAGAACACCTGATGTTTGCCGCCCCCTATCCCATTGTGCCACTTGACCTCAGCGAACTGGATGGACGAATCATTTGTCAAAAGGACGCCTTCCTGTGCGCCGCCAAGGGCGTGAGCATTGGCATTGAGTTTAATAAGAAAATCGGCGTTGGCCTGTTTGGTGGCGAAGGCTTCATTATGCAAAAGCTGGAAGGCGACGGCTTGGCCTTTTTGCATGCCGGGGGAACCATTGTAGAAAAAGTGCTGCTACCGGGCCAAGAAATAAAAGTCGACACGGGCTGCTTGGTAGCCTTCACCAGCAAGGTGCAATACGACATTCAATATGTGGGCGGAGTGAAGAACGCATTGTTTGGTGGCGAGGGACTGTTTTTCGCTTCCCTTCGTGGCCCCGGAAAAGTGTGGATTCAGAGCATGCCTTTTAGCCGTCTGGCCGACCGCGTAATCGCCTCCGCGCCCAAAATGGGCGGCAG
>CAZBBV010000052.1:0-9189 GCA_964490025.1 uncultured Cryomorphaceae bacterium
CCATTAATTGTGGTTAAGTTTAGCTACTCCTTCTAAGTTAAATTGATTGCATAAATTAATTTTTCGTAAAGAGCTTTTCATACTCTTCATACCCTTCCTCCTTAAGTTTTGACTTAGGAATAAACCTCTGCCCGTCTTTTCCTACCGGAGATTTCCATGTGTTTTATAACGACCTAGGCATCAATGCGCCGCCGTCAAGTGGCTTTGGCTTCGGCTTGGAGGCCAGTTTTTGGCTAGGCGATAAATTCTCATTGGGGCTAGACCTTAGCTTGATTGGCTTTGGCGAGAAGAACAGCACGGAGACAGTCTTCGTTCCGGTGAATGTGAAGTCTTCGGCTGCAGCCGCGCCCATCATGATTGCCGGAAAGTATTTTTTCTCAGAGGGCAAATTAAGACCTTATATCGGGTTGGGTGTTGGGGTTATTATAGTAAGTCGAAAGCTTGTTTTTTCTAATGCTTTCTTAGGCACTTCGGAAACTGAGTGGGACCAGAGCGGATTTGTTTTGGCGCCTAAAGCGGGGATGCAATACGAGCTCACCAATAGAATGTCGCTTCACGCAAATTTGCAATACAACCTTGCAATAAATGAGGTGAGTGGATCCAAGGAGTTGGACGTGGATGGCGAAAAAACGACGGTGTGGGACGCTGAATTCGACCCCACCACTTTTCTAGGAATCAATATAGGCCTGGTGTTCACCTTAGCGGATTGAGGTGCAAAACGCAACCAATTCATCTGCAAACTTTTCCCACGAAAACTCTTTTTTGAGTACTTCGATATGTTGGGCGCAAACTGCAGGATCCATTTCCGCAAAGTATTTTCTAATTGCCTCTGCTATGGCGGTTGGCTCCGCCTTTTCCACCAACAATCCCGTTTCTCCATGGCGGATATATTCCTCTAACCCGCCCACCTTGGTCGCCACCACCGGCACGTTGAAATGATACGAAATAGCAGTAATGCCGCTTTGCGTGGCGCTGCGATAAGGCAGTACACACAGATCGGCGGCTGAGAAATATTTTCCCACTTCCTGCTCCGGAATGTAGTGGCTGTGCAACACAATATCCGCTGCTTTAGGATGGTCGGCAATCATGCTTTGGTAGCGCATTTCGTTTCCGTAAAACTCGCCGGCAATAAGCAATTGATAAGGCCCTTCCAGTTGTCTGAAGGCATCAATTAAAATATCTAAGCCTTTGTATTCGCGAATAAAGCCGAAGAAAAGAATGGTTTTTTTTGTGGGGTCGAGACCCAGCGCTTTCATGGCGTGCTCTTTCGGAACGCCTGCACCAAAATGATCGTAGAGCGGATGCGGCTTGAAGAAATATTTTGCATCCGGAACAAAGTCCAAAAGGTCGTTGGCCACACTTTGGCTCATCACGCCGTATCGATCAAAACTTTTTAAGAAATAAGAGGTAAGCGGTCGGTCCCAGGCTTTGGGTTCGTGCGGAACCACATTGTCCAAAATAGCGAGCTTGGTTTTGGCCTTCACCTGCCGCGCTGTGTAGCCCAGGCTGGGTGCAAAAAACGACATCCAATAGCGGGAGATGAGCACATCCGGCTGCCAACGATTGATGTGCCGCGCTGTGCGTCCCCAACTCAAGGGGTTGATGGTGTCCAGCATGGCCGCATGAGCAATGCTCCTGCCTTCGGGTTCGAATTGGGTTTTGCCGGGAAAAAGGATGTCCGGATATTGCCTTTTGAAATTCACCAAGAGCAGCTCATGTTCTTTGCCAAGCACCTCGCTCAGGCGTTCGTTGAACTGGGCAATTCCCCCGCGATAGGGAGGAAAAACGGAAAGAATGGCAATTCTCATTTCACTTGCTTGGCTCGGCTAAGAAAAAGAATTCCTACGCCATTTCGCACAGTAAAAATCGAAGGTCAATTTCGGAAGAGATGTGCAAACCTTGTTTAACCCAGTGCTACATCCAGGCACATCATCACCACAAAGCCGCCAATGAAACCCAGCGTGGAGATGTCGGTGTATTTGTCGCGTTGGGATTCGGGCACTACTTCCTCAATGACCACATAAATCATGGCTCCGGCGGCAAAGGCAAGCGCAAAAGGCAGTGCCGGTTGCATCACCATCACCAATGCGGCGCCGGCAATACCGGCCACCGGCTCCACAATGGCGCTCAGTTGGCCATACCAGAAGCTCCGGAAGCGGCTCACGCCTTGGCGACGTAGCGGCATGGCCACTGCGATTCCTTCGGGAAAATTTTGCAAGCCGATACCAATGGCTAGGGCAATTGCTCCGCCAATGGTGGCGCCATCCATGCCGCTGGCCACAGCGCCAAAAGCCACACCCACAGCCAGTCCTTCAGGAATATTATGTAAGGTGATGGCCAACACCAGCAAGGTGGTTTTGTGCCAATTGGTTTTTACACCTTCGCTTTCCTCGCGCTTAAAGTTGATGTGGAGGTGAGGCACTAGCTTATCAAGTGCAAAAAGAAACAAGGCTCCGGCCAGAAAACCAATGGCAGGGGGTAGCCAGGGAATGAATCCCTGCGACTCGCTCATTTCAATGGCCGGCGCCAACAACGACCAAAAGCTGGCCGCGATCATCACCCCGCCGGTAAAGCCGAGCATGCCGTCGAGCCATTTGCGGCTCATGTCTTTCTTGAAAAAGAAAACCAATGAAGCCCCTGCGGCGGTAAGCAGCCAAGTTAAGGTGGTGGCCAGAAAGGCTTGAAAAATGGGGCCTTGTGCCAGAAACCAATCTTTCAATGCTATGAATGTTTCGCTCATGATGGTTGAAGATTTTACCGCAAATATAAAAAGTTAGAATAATCTAACAATATGATTTGTCTTTTCTATTATTTTCAATCAAATCGAGCGCTGCCACTAAGTTTTTCTCCAATTTTTGACGTCCGTCCAGTCGCACTACTTGACGGTTTTTTTTTGGGGGAAAACCGTACTTGAAATGGGCCTCCCACACATGCACGTAGTACCAATCGGGCCTGGAGCCCCAGCGCAGGTCAGCTTTCCTTCTCTTCAAGAAGGTGTCGAAATCGATCTCCATGTAGATGACGGCATCAGCACGATTAAAAAGCGCTGCAGGAAGAAAGGCCAATATGCCTTCGGCCACCACCACATCATATTGGCCCAATGCCTTTTGAATAGCGTCATTCCAGCGATTCCAGTCCACGCTTTCGGGCAGCTCCCAGTCGTGCATGTCGCGAATGAAAGGCAATTCATTCTCGGGCAGCACATATTCGTCCTGATGCAGGGCAAGACAATTGGTCCCTAATCTTTCTTGAATGGCTTCGGCCAATGCAGATTTTCCGGAACGGCTTACGCCACCAATAAGGACAAGCATTTGCAGAGATATTTGTAAGTGAGAAAAGGCAAATGTCGCAGTTCTCTTGTTATAGAACATGAAACCAATATTTATCACACTAAAAGCGCATTAATCTCTTACTTTTGGCCTTCTTCATGAAAAAAGATTCCTCCATCAACCCTTGGAAAACCAAATCTGTAAAGCAGGTGTACGACAACCCATGGATTGAACTTTCGCACCGCGAAGTGCTTACGCCCGGCGGTCATGACGGCATTTATGGCGTGGTTCGCTTTAAGAATTTCGCCATTGGCATCCTCCCACTCGACGAGGAAAACAACACCTGGATTGTTGGCCAATATCGCTACCCCATTGACCGATACACTTGGGAAATTCCGGAGGGAGGGGGCGCGCTTCAAACGCCTGTGTTGGAATCAGCGAAACGGGAGTTGGTGGAAGAAACAGGCATCATGGCCGAAGAGTGGACGCAAATACAAAGCATGTTTTTAAGCAACTCGGCCACGGACGAATACGCAGTGCTCTATGTGGCCCGCGAGCTTTCTTTTACTGAAGCTCGGCCGGACGAAGACGAGGATATCGTGGTGAGAAAACTACCTTTCGAAGAATTGTATCAAATGGTGCTGAGCGGCGAGGTTGACGACAGTCTTTCGGTCACCGCGGTGCTGAAAGCAAAACTATTAATGAACGAAGGAAAACTGTAAGTATATGAATAGAGGTCGTTTGATGATCATTTTGGCCATAGTGGTGCTTGTAGGCGGCTATGTGCTAAAGAATGTTTTGTCTGAGCAAAAGGTTCCGCCACCCCGCAAGAACAAAAGTACTACCATGACGGTAGCTACCCAAACCATTCAAAATGGAGAGATACCGCTGGCCATAGAAAGCACCGGTAAACTGAGTGCCTATCAGCGTATTGAGATTTACGCAGAGGTGTCAGGCACACTTTTACCGGAAAGCAACCGCTTTCGTGCCGGTAACCGCTACACCAAAGGACAAGTGTTGATCCACATGGACGATACCGAAGCGCGCGCCAACTTGATTGCACAAAAAAGCACCTTTATCAGCCTGCTCAGTGCGTCATTGGCGGACATTAAGTTTGACTATCCGGATGCCTTTGCGAAATGGGAGAAATATCTAAAAAGCGTGGATGTGGAAAGACCCATACCCGCGCTTCCGAAAACCGATAGTGAACAGGAGAAACTGTTCCTCACTTCCCGAAACATCTACACCAGTTATTACAACATTCAAAGCGCAGAGACCCGATTGTCCAAGTATCTTATTGTGGCTCCTTTTGATGGCATGGTGAGCGAATCGAACCTACTACCGGGAACCTTAGTGCGTGTAGGACAGAAGTTGGGCGAGTTCATTCAAACGGCAGAATACGAACTGGAAATATCGCTCAACATAAAAGACATGACCTTCCTTTCGGTGGGGGACAAGGTAAAGCTCCGCTCGGATGAAATTCCCGGAACTTGGGAAGGGACGGTTTCCAGAGTGAACAACCGTATTGATCCCTCGACCCAAAGTGTGCAGGTGTACATCTTAACGCGTGGCGAAAAACTACGAGACGGCATGTTTCTCACAGCTGAGGTCAGTACCGAGTCGGTGGCGGAGGCTGCCTTGCTTTCTCGCCGCCTAATAAGGCCTGACGAGTCGGTGTTTGCTATTCGAGATTCTGTGCTTTTTCTGCTTCCTGTTGAGGTGGTTCGCTTCCAATCGGGCGACGCCATAGTGCGCGGCCTGCCCAATGGCACAGTGCTTCCTTTGGAACCCATTTTGGGCGCCCACGAGGGGATGAAAGTAATGGTGCAATAAGCGGTTGGGCATGAGAGCATTGGTCAGTTATTTTATCAAATACCCCATAGCCGTCAACCTGGTGATGGTGGTGCTGTTTATTTTCGGTTATTTCAGCTACCGAACCATTACCTCCACCTTTTTCCCGGTTATTCCCAACCGGAATATTGCCATACAAGTGGTGTATCCGGGAGCCTCTCCTGAGGAAATAGAGGAAGGCATTGTAACCAAAATTGAAGACAACCTGAAAGGCGTAACCGGAGTGGAACGCGTAACTTCTATATCGAAAGAAAATGCTGCCACAATTACCGTTGAGGTTCTAAAGGCGTATAAGGTAGACAGGGTAATAGAAGACGTGCGCAATGCTGTGCAGCGCATCCCGAGTTTCCCGGTGGGGATGGAGCCCATTGTGGTTTTCAATATGGAAAACATGAACTTCACCATCAGCTACTCGCTGTATGGCGACAATGTGGACCTCTATACCCTGAAGCAAGTGGCCCGAAAGGTGGAAGACGACCTGTTGAGCGCCAAAGGGATTTCAAAGGTGGATTTGACCGGATTTCCGGAGGAGGAGATTGAAGTGGCCTTTAATGAAGCGGGACTGAGGGCCTACAACATTACCTTCGATCAAGCTGCGCAGGCCATACGCAACACCAATATCCGCGTAACGGGAGGAACCATCCGCGGCGAAAAAGAAGACATGATCATTCGCGCCAATGCCCGTGGGTATTTTGCCCGCGATCTGGAAGAAATCGTGATCAAAGCCTTGCCCAACGGACAAATGGTGAAGGTGAAGGATGTGGCCTTGGTCAAAGACCAATGGGAAGATTTGCCCAATCGAACCGTGATGAATGGCCGCAGAAGTGTAACTGTGCTGGTAAACAATACCGACTCGGAAGACATCCTCACCACTTCTGCCTATGTGAAAAAGTACTTTGAAGAGTTCAATAAAAACTCGACCGGAATACGCGCAACCCTCATTCGAGACCAGGCGGTTACGCTAAACCAGCGGCGCGACCTATTGGTGGAAAACGGAATGATGGGAATCCTGCTGGTACTTATCCTATTGTCCATGTTCCTACATCTGCGCATAGCTTTCTGGGTGGCGGCTAGCTTGCCGGTTTCCTTTTTTGGCATGTTCATCTTGGCAGCGTGGTGGGGCATTACAGTCAATGTTATCTCTCTTTTTGGGATGATCGTGGTGGTGGGAATCCTGGTGGACGACGGTATTGTAGTGAGCGAGAACATCTATTCGCATTACGAAAGAGGTAAGAACCCATTGCGAGCAGCCATTGATGGCATAACAGAAGTGCTTCCGGCAGTATTCTCAGCCGTGCTCACTACCATTATCGCCTTTTCTGCCTTCTTCTTCTTAGACGGCCGCTCGGGAGAGTTTTTCTCAGAAATGGCTTTTGTGGTAATAGCTACCTTATTCGTTTCCCTTATTGAGGTGATCATTATCCTGCCGGCACACGTGGCGCATAGCAAAGCGCTGAAAGGCCATGGCAAGAAGAATTTCTTTGAGAAATTTACGGCCCGCTTGATGTATCTTCTTCGAGACGTGATGTACATCCCGGTGCTGAAGTTTTTCCTCAGAAACCGCGCTTTGGGCATAGCCATCCCCATTGCTTTGTTTCTTATCACCATTGGCGCTTTTCAGGGCGGAATCATCAAAGCCACGTATTTTCCCAATATCGAAAGAGAGAATATTGACGTGACCCTAACCATGCCGGCAGGGACCAACGAAGAGGTAACAGATTCGTGCTTGCAGCATATCGAGAAAGCCGTGTGGGAAGTAAATGCCATGTACCGCAGCCAAAGAGAGGATAGCCTGGACGTGGTGCTCAACGTAGAACGCATCATTGGCCCCACAGGCTCCGACGGAAAGCTGAATATTGTATTGCTCGACAGCGAAACCCGTTTGCTATCATCATTCGATATGACGAACAAGTTCAGGGAACAAGCCGGGGCAATATTTGGCGCCGAGAACCTTACTTATGGAACGCCATCTCCGTTTGGTCGTCCCATTTCTGTATCGCTCTTGAGCAACGATTTTGCAGAACTGGACGCAGCCAAAGAGGAACTGAAGACAGAGATGCGCAACCTAAGTTCTCTGCGCGACGTGACCGACTCCGACCGAGACGGAACCAAGGAGGTGAAAGTAACACTAAAGGAAAAGGCCTACTTTCTGGGGTTAACGCTCAATGAAGTCATCCGCCAGGTGCGTCAAGGCTTTTTCGGACAAGAAGTGCAGCGAGTGCAGCGCGGCGTGGATGAAGTAAAAATATGGGTGCGCTACGACCGCGAAAGTCGCAAGCACCTCACCGACCTCGAAGACATGCGCATACGCATGCCCAATGGCGACGAATATCCGCTTAGTGAGCTGGCCGAGTATAGCATAGAGCGCGGGGTCATCAACATCAACCACAGCGACGGAAAACGCGAAGTGAGGCTGGAGGCGGATGTGGCCAACCCAAAAGAATCGGCCACCACCATCAACAGCGAAATAGTGGAAGAAATACTTCCACTCATATTGGCCAAGTATCCTAGCGTGAGCAGCGCGGGCGAGGGCCAGAATCGGGAGGCTATGAAAACAATGGTCTCAGCACAAAAGGTGCTGCCGGTCATTCTTATTCTCATCATTTCAGTAGTTACGTTCACCTTCCGATCTTTTGGACAAACCATTGTCATCTTCCTGCTTATCCCCATCAGCTTTGTGGGTGTGGCCTGGGGGCATTTCCTCCATGGCATGCCGCTGAGCATTTTCAGCTACTTGGGTATTGTGGCGCTTATTGGCATTATCGTAAACGACTCGTTGGTGCTGGTGAGTAAAATGAATGGTTTCTTAAAAGAGGGTGTGCCTTTCGAAGAAGCCGTTTACGAAGCGGGGGTCGTCCGCTTTCGCGCCATTTTTCTCACCTCCATGACCACCATTGCGGGCCTCGCACCACTTATTTTGGAGAAGAGTTTTCAAGCGCAGTTCCTGGTGCCCATGGCCGTGTCGGTGGCCTATGGCATAGCCGTGGCCACTGTACTCACTCTGTTGGTGCTGCCCGTTATGCTTTCGTTACTCAACGATTTCCGTCGTGGCTTCACTTGGGCGTGGAATTGGGAGAAAGGAAAAGCCCTGCCCGAGCCGGAGTCGGTAGAGCCTGCCATTATTGAGTTGGAGGCCGACGAAATGGAGAAATCCTTTAAACACTAATGGCCATGGGAACAAGAAATTTGATCAGAAAGAATTTCATGACACTAGCGCTAGCCTTGTGTTGCACCAGCGCTTTTGCCCAAGAACAACTTTCGCTTGAGCAAGCCATCATTCAGGGATTGGAGAAGAATTACGACTTGCAAATTTCCTTGAACCTAAAGGAAATAGCCGCCAATAGTGTGAACTATGGTAATGCGCGACTCACACCCCGCATCTCAGCCAATGCCGGAGGCAACTACAACATCAACAATAGCCAGATCGATTTTGCCAACGGCACAGAGCAAAATGTGGATGGCGCTAAGACGCAGGCGCTAAATGGTTCGCTTCAATTGAACTACACCATTTTCTCCGGAATGGCCAACCTCAACTTTTACCGAAAATTACAGACCAACGAACGGATTAGCGACGTGCAGTTCCGCTTCAATGCCGAGGCCACCATTTCTCAAATCTACATTCAGTACTACGCCATAGCGCGACTCACCCATCAGGTGGAAATCGCCACTCAATTGTTGGACGTTTCCCGCGACAGATTGCAACGCGCCCGCGGGGCCTTCAGTCTTGGCTCTTCGTCAAATCTGGAAGCCTTGAATGCGGAAGTGAATTATAATCAGGACAGCATTACGGTGATCTTGGCCCGTCAGGAATTGGAAAACGCGAAGCGAAATTTAAACCTTTTGCTCGGAAAGGATATTACACGGAATTTCACGGTAGACACCGCCGTGACCTACGCGCCACGACTGCTATTGGACAATCTACTAAGCGAGGCAATGCGCAGCAATGCGAGCCTGGTATTGGCATTATACCAAGAACAAGTGGCACAGTTCGACTACCGAATAGCGAAAGGAGAACGCTATCCCACCATTGACCTGAACAGCAGCTATCTGTGGACCCGTTCGCAGAATG
>CAZBBV010000053.1:0-9163 GCA_964490025.1 uncultured Cryomorphaceae bacterium
ATCCCGCCGCCGGCTTGCTGTGGTGTGTAGCCCCCGGAACCCCCATTTGGCTCATTGACCCCAATCCCATTTCCTTGCCGGGAGATATGGGCATTACCCACATCATGCAAAAAGCCGGTGAGGCTTTGCCCAATTTGAGCATTGCGATTTGACCGTGCAACTACGGTTTCCACCTTAGGGCATAGTTTGTACTTATCCACCCGCTTGTAATACCTATCTATTTTTGAATACTTTAGACCACTTTTTACAACCTCTGTGAGAAAAAAACATTTGTCTAACCCTAAATCAAACCAACCATGAACGGAATTCTCAAAAACCGTGGATTTTGGGGAATTTTTGTCCTTATCGCTATGGGAGCAGCACTCTCCGGCGTACTTCAAGGAACAATTTTCCAATTTTCACCCACCGAACATCTGATCTTCTCGATCTTGTTCAGCATTGTCCCGGGCCTCTTGTGGCTCTATTTCTTCTACCTCCAAGACAAATATGAACGAGAGCCCAAGCATTTCCTGCTGGCTGTTTTTGTGCTTGGTATGCTGCTGTGTTATGGGCTCACCATGCCTTTGGAATCCATCTTCCGCGACACCCATCAAGGGGCCACCAGCGGACCTATTGTGGAATTGCTGTGGGCAGTGCTGGTGTTTGGCACCATTCAGGAGCTCACCAAATTTCTGGTGATTCGCTATTCCATTTACAACAGCAAAGAGTTCAACGAACCGGCTGATGGCGTTATTTACAGTATCGCGGCGGGCCTAGGCTTTGCTGCAACCTATAATATAGTGTACCTCAACTCGCTGGAAGCCATTAATATGGGCGTAGTTCCGGTTCGCATTATTGAGTTCTACCTCACCAGCGCAGTATTTGCAGGCATTATGGGCTACTTCATTGGAAAAGCCAAATTTATGACCAGTGGAGGCGAATGGACTATGGTAAAAGGTTTCCTGATTGCTGCACTTATGAATGGTGGCTATCATTTTATAAATGCAGAAGTGCAAGGCTTTGAGTTCAATGTTTGGAACAGCCTGATGGTTTCGGCGGCCTTTGTATTCGTACTGTACACCATCATGTACTACCTGCTGAACAGAAGTGTTGAATCTTCACCCTTTAAAAACTAAGCGCCATGGAAAATTCAATGAAATGGTTTTCGGCAGTGCCAATCGTAGCGTTGGTGATGCTGTTTATAGGCTGGAATATTAGTGGCAGCACCGGTTCGGGCAGCCGCACCTACAACAGTGAAGAAATAGGCCTGTCTTTCGACTATCCTGCAAACCTGACTATGAGACCGGCGCCTGGCGCACTTACCAGTTTGGTAGAGATTAACAAGCCGTATCAGAAAATATCCGTAACCAAGTTGCGCAAGAGTTTTCTGGGTTTGAGTCCGGCGCAAAATGCCTTTAACCAAAGCATTTATGCAGAATATAGCAGCAACAACGAAGAGATGCGGGAAGTATCCGGGAAGGAGGCATTGCTTATTGACTTTAATTATATGACCGTTGACGAGACTGGTCAAAACACCGCCATGCGTGGCCGCGAGATGGTAATCAACATGGGAGACTATGTGGTGGTGATTACCTACACATCTATAGCTGAAAACTTCGGTGAAGGAATTTCGGCATTTGAGCGCATTATCGGTTCAGTAGTAATCCAATAACCAAGCAAGAGACATGAAAACAATACAGAAAAACATGAAAATGCTCTTCGGCCTGGCTTTGCTTGTGTTGTGGGGAGCTAGCGCGTTTGCGCAAATTGACGGGAAGAAAATTGCCCAAAACTACAGTGGCGCCGTGGTGAAAATACTGGTTTGGGACCCTGTACTCGAGCAATTGCTCGTAGACCTAGGCGAAGATGCCGGTGGCGGATACCTCGGTCGCGGGTCGGGCTTTATTGTATCGCCGGATGGTTATGTGTTTACCAACGAGCACGTAGCCAACAAGTGCTACTATGGCTATGTGATTGCCAAATACGAGCAGAATGGACAAATTGTGGACTATGGCATTTTGACCTATACCCCGGGATTGGAAAACAAATCGGCCATGAAGGCAATCTACTATTCCGGAAGGCCCATTCCACTCATTCAGATTTTTACAGGTACCGGTCCGAAGGACTATGAAATTTACATTGCTGAAGTGGTATCCATGGGCACCACTTATGACGGCGCCATGCTCCGCATTGTGAGCGACATCAATGGCAATTCGGTATCCAGCAAGAAGTTTCCGACAGTTCCGATAGGCAATAGCGACAAGGCGCAGCAAGGCGAAAGCATTTGCGTGTATGGCTATCCGGCACAAGTGGAAGGCGATATGAGCATTGCCCTGCGCGACATGAGCACCATGACTTTTGGGGTTCATTCGGGTATTGACTATGTGTTCAATGAAGATTTCGGGATGATCAAAACCGACGCCAGCATCAATGGTGGAAATAGCGGCGGACCGGCCTTTGGCGAAGGATTGAAAGTAATCGGCATTGCCACAGCCACGGGGGTTAAGACCAATATCGGACTCCTGGAGGGCATCAACGGCATTCACCATATTGTTGAGCCATTCCCGGATGTGTTAAAAAAGCTTACCTCACTTGGGCTAACACCACCACAATATAGCGGCAACAAAAGAGTGGTGCTGGGGTCAGATAAACCGGCATTACCTAAACCTTTCGACGAAAAAACGAAACCGGATGATGGGCTGATTGCCGTATCGGGAACTGTGAAAAGCGCCGATACCGGTCAACCGATCAAAGACGCTGTTGTGGGTCTGCTTCAAAAACAAGGAGAAGAATTTGTGATTGTGTCTTATGCGGTAACCACAGCCAACGGAAACTTCGTAATGGATCCGAAAGTGCCTAAAGGAAAGTACATTTTTGCCGCCATAGCAGATGGCTACCAGGATGTAGAAGCCAATGTGGACATATCGCCGGACAACAATGCCTTTACGGTTACCATGGCCAAGAAGCGCTAATCTGCAGATTACTTGAAAGCCAATGCAAGCTGAGAAATCGGCTCGAAAAAGGTTAAAAACACTGTTTAATACTTTAGGGGGCATAGCCCCCTTTTTTCATGGATAAATAATCGATTGGGTTTATTTTGCGTTGCCTTCAAATTCTACCAGCATGAGACAATTTTCGCTTTTTGCCATTCTACTCAGCCTCCTGCTCTATTCGGGTTGTTCATGTCAATCGCGGAATGAAAAGTCGCACGAACTGGACACGCTCATACAAGAAGCACAACTGCTATATGGAATTGAGACCGGCGAATTTGAGGTAATCAATGATGAAATTGCCCGTGGCGATAATTTAAGTGTCCTTCTTTTCAAGTACGGAATTGGACACGCCATGATTGACCGCATTGTGAAGGAATCGAAAGCCGTGTATGATTTGACGAAGATTGTAGCGGGCAGGCCTTACACTGTGTTCATGAGCAGCGACTCTGTGCCTCGGGCCAAATGCTTCATTTACGAGCCCAATGCGCACGAATTTATTGTGGTTGATATGCGAGACTCCTTGCGCATCTACAAAGGAGAAAAAGAAGTGGAAATGCGGGTGCGCAGTGCATCCGGAACCATTCACGGATCGCTTTGGGAAACCATGCAACGCAACAAACTGAGCCCTGCTCTGGTAATGGAGCTTTCCCAAATATTTGCCTGGACCATTGACTTCTTCCGCATTCAGAAAAATGACCACTTCAAGGTCATTTTCGAAGAGAAGTTCATAGACGACGAGTTTGTAGGTATCGGCAAAGTGATCGCCATTGAATTTGGACATTACGGCAAGGATTATTTCGCTTTCCGATTTGAAAACAATGGAGAATTTGTAGACTACTATGACATTAAGGGAAACAACCTAAAGCGAGCCTTCCTGAAATCGCCGGTAGAATTTGCCCGTATTTCTTCTAAATACACGAAGCGTCGCTTCCATCCTGTGCAAAAAGTGTGGAAGCCCCACCTTGGCACCGACTATGCCGCCCCGCAGGGCACACCCATTATGAGCACCGCCAATGGAACCGTGGCAGAAAAAGGATATACCAACGGAAACGGCAACTATGTGAAAGTGAAGCACAACGACACTTATACAACCCAATATCTCCACATGAGCCGCTTTGCCAAAGGCTTGCACAAGGGCCAGCGCGTGCGTCAAGGAGAAGTGATTGGCTATGTGGGCAGTACAGGACTGGCCACCGGGCCACATGTGTGTTATCGCTTTTGGGTGAATGGCAAGCAAGTCGATCCATTTGGGCAAAAGCTGCCTGAAAGCGAACCAATTGCTAAAGAATATCGCCCTGCTTTCGAAACACAGCGCGACAGCTTAATGGCTGTTTTGAAAGAAATCCCTATCGAGAAATAAAAAATCCGCCTACCAAGGGCAGGCGGATTTACATTCTTTGTTCTACTCGTTTATTGCTTCGAGATTCGCTCGACTATTCTATTTCCATTGAAGTTCATTTCGAGTAAATAAATCCCGTTGGACAAATGCTGCATAGGTACTTCTAGCGAAGTGGTTCCTTGCATGCCAAGCGTTGTTTGGAAAACACTTCTGCCAAGCATATCGACCAATTGAATACTTAGCGCTCCATCATTTCCTGCATTCAGTGATACATGCAAATTGCCAATCGTAGGATTTGGATAGATGGAGTAAGAAAGTAAATGCTCGTGGGTGCCAAAGCTTGTAAAGGTAAAGTTGGCACTGGCATAGTCGCAGCCTGCTGCGGTGGTCACCACCACGTGGTACACACCATTTTGCGTAGCGGTAACCGAAATGGAGTTCGCGTTCGGAATAGGATTTCCGTCTAGATACCACTGATATGCCGTGCCTGAAAGAGAAGAGTAAAGTTGGTCGAATACCGCACTCACCTGAATATTGGGTTGTGCCGGCTGGGTGATCATCACTGAAGCAACAGATTGGCATCCATTGGCATCCGTTATCGTAACACTATAGTTGCCGGCTGCCAATCCTGAAATGGTGCTCGTATTGGCGCCATTGCTCCACGCATAGGTGTAAGCGGCCTGGCCATTGTTTGGTGTTGCGGAAATGCTTCCATCACTACCGCCATTACAGCTCACGTTGGTCTTGGAAGTGCTTACACTAAACGCTCCGCAACCATCTGTGCATAAAGCATGCATTTGCGAAGTGGTAAATTGACCGTTGCCGGTTACTAGAGTATTGCCAAACTCATCAACTATGTTGTAAGATCCTTGACCATAAGCGCAGCACATCCCGTCGCCATACGAATCGTATATAATGAACTCATAACAAGCACTGTCCAGACACATGGTGTGGGTGTAGGTGCCGCCCCCATTGGCATTGGGATAGCCCCCACCACTGTACACAATTTCGCCGGTGGAAGACAACACCTCCCAACTCGTTTCTGTGCCCCAGTTGTCTGTAATAACTGTTAAGGTTACATCTACGGAACTGGCATAATAGCTTGAAAAGGCTGCGGTAATGGTATCGTTGCTCACATTCAAGTCAGCCTGCGCATTGGGATTGGCCACCCAAGCGGAAAAGGTAATGGCGCCCTGTCCAAAATTGATAACAGGCAGGACTATGGTAGCAAACTGATTGGTGGCTAGTGTACCGGTCCAGAAAATGGTGTCCGGTACAGCCCCATTCAGTGAATACAACACTTCGAAAGAAGTGATGGTGTCAATTCCAAAATTTCGAATCGAAAGGCTAGGGGTCATGTTGGTATCGCAGGTGCCTGCCGAAGGAACATCTAACATGTTCATCAAGCCCAAATCGCGTGCAACCACAGGTTGGTTGGGGTCCCATCCGAGAAGCGTCAGTGGCTGAAGGTTTTCAGGATCAAGCCAATCTTTCAATCGATTGGAAGCCAAAGTACCATCCCAACTAATGTCAAATCGTCCGTAGTAATCGTCAATGTTGTTCGAACAACTGGCCGTCCCTCCATACAGTTGTCCAATGATTAACTGATTTTCATTGAACAAAGGCGAGCCGGAACTTCCCGGCTCTGTTGTGCCGCTTTCCCAATTGAAAATTCTCCAACACTGAGCACCACCCCACGTAGCCTGTCCGGGCGCATGGTTGTCAAAAGAAATTTTCTTTATGTCTCCACTTGGGTGGTGAATGGCCACCGAGCTGGTGCCGAATGTTCCACTGCGGTCCCAGCCCGCATAGTATGCATTGTAACTGGCTGGCGGAATTGCGCTGAGCTCCAATAAAGCCATGTCGGAACCTGCTTTGTTTGCCCGAAGAATGGCTCCACTAATGCTCATATTCATTGGTCCGTTCACATTGGGGCATCCCGGACTTTCATAATTGAATCTGAAAACCCAGTTGGCTACACTACCGCCCAAACAATGGTTGGCTGTAAGGAAATAAGGCGTTCCATCCTCGGCAGTGTTGTTTACCAAAGCGCCGGTACATGCAGCGCTACCGCCTACTATAATAATGAGCACAGAGCGCTTTTGGTCGTACCAAGGGGCGCCCACTGGGCAGTTCACATTGTTGTTGCATGCACCCGAGTCGCCAAATCCTTGAAAACTCTTAATGCTGCGATAGCCGTGCGTAACGGTTTCTATTTCTATCTCTCCGGGAAAAGCGGCTCCATGAGGCTCAAAGTATTCCACCACCAATGAATCCGTCGGCAGAATATCGAAGCCCAAGGACTCCCATGGCAAGTTGTTTTCCTCGGTAAATGCCCCAGCCACGTATTGTTTATCGGCACTATACAAAAACAGCTTCGCGCCCGTGGGCAATTTGTACTTCGAAAAAGTAAGGTTGATGGATTGCGCTTCGGGGCAATGGATGCCTAAGGTCCACACCTTTCCTCCCGATACATTGTGCCATTGCCCGCTGTTCTGTGGGTTTAGTTGAACTATGTGGTTGTGGCCAAATCGCCAAGGGATGTCTTTTTGCAGGTCATTTACAGCGTCTTCGGCTTGCATTGCAGCCACATTTACAGCAGGCATTACCACATATGTGGGCTCGGAGAGTTGAGATTTCTCATGAAAACTGTAGGGATTGCCACCTTGGCTGATTTGGGCTGAAACGGAAAGGCTAAGCAGGAAAACGAATGAGAAGAAAATTTTATTCATCTAGAAAAGTATTTAAAGGGGTGTGTAGCCAAGCAGTTGGTCCATAGTTTCTACGGCCACTGCATGATAATTTGGACGGGCCTTAGAGTAAATGCTCAAGGCTCTTTCCGTGTTTCCGTCATATGCCACAATGGCTTTATACGTTGGTGTCAGGAATTTCCGTCTACCAACTTCTATCAGGAAGGACTCTATTCGTTCATTGGCAGCTTCGTATCCGTTTCGAATGGTCACCTGAAACCATGCAGCAAGAATTTCAGAATTTCCGCTGGCGGTAAAACCGAATTCCTTATCCAGTTTTTCGAGTTTATCGGTAGCAATTTGCTCAGGCAGTCCACGAATGAAACGCAACCATTCGTGGGTGGTCCAACTTGCAGTAGTCAGCAGCTTTGGGTCCACGCCTTGGTTCCATTTCTCTAGTTCTTGGTCAACTACTACAAATCTTTCGGAGCTGGGCTTCTGAACTTCCTCCGGCAATCCAGGACCATACACCCACGCATCAATGTTCACCTGGGCTTGCAGTTCAGGCGTATTTAGCAATTCTGCTTTCAATAGCGCAAGAAATCCTTCGGTATCCATCACCTGAAAAGCATGGGTGGTGAAGTAGTTTTTCAAAAAGGCGTCAAAAGCTTCGCGACCTGCCGCTTTTTCGCAAGCTATCAGGAAGAAGCAACCCTTTTCATAGGCGATCTCCGTTAGGCCATCATCAGGATTTCGACCTTCCAGATTCAATTTCAAATGGGTATCCGGATGGTCGTGGCCCATGTCTTCAATGGTATGTTCAAGATCAGTATAGCCAAGTTGCATCAGCATGTCAGAATAGTCTTCGCCATACAAGGCCTCCATAATACGGCGCTCGAAATACACGGTAAAGCCTTCGTTGAGCCAGAAGTCGTTCCAGGTAGCATTGGTCACCAGGTTTCCACTCCAAGAGTGGGCAAGTTCGTGCGCTACCAAAGCGGTTAGCGACTTGTCGCCGGCTACCACCGTGGGCGTGCAAAAAGTCAGTCGCGGATTTTCCATTCCGCCAAAAGGAAAGCTGGGTGGAAGCACAATCAAATCATAACGGCCCCACACGTAGGGACCATAGAGCGCTTCGGCAGCCACTACCATATTTTCCATTTCAGAAAATTCCCATGCCGATTTTTCCAGCATCTCCGGCTCGGCATACACGCCCGTTCTTTCGCCTACCGACTGAAAAGCTATGTTTCCCACCGACATGGCCATCAGGTAGCTAGGCACTGCCTGCTCCATAATGAATGAATAAAGTCCGTCGGGCTTCACTTCTGTCGGATTCTCCGCGCTCATCAAAGCCATCATACCCTCCGGCACTCGAATGCGCGCGTCGTATGTAAATCTTATGCCCGGGCTGTCTTGGCAGGGAATCCAGCTACGCGCCAATATTGCCTGCGACTGGGTGAAAAGGAAGGGATGCTTTTTACCGGCTGTCTGCACAGGGTCAAGCCACTGAAGTGCGCGGGCATCAGGACTGGTGCTATAGAAGATGGCCACTTTCGTTGTGCCCTCTTTCAACTTAATGGTAAGCGATTTTCCAAAAGTGGGATGCGCTTCGCTAAGCTCCCACTGGGCTTCGTGGTCGTTGTCCAGCAACACCTTGTCAATGTTCAAATTGTCGGTATCGAAAACGATTTTCTCCGCATCCCCATATGTCTTAATTGTGTATGCCGCCACGCCCGAAAGCACATGTGCTTCAAAATCCACTTCCAGGTCGAGCGAAAGGTGCGTTACCCGGGCTTCATTGGGGTTGGCATATGAATGGACATCCATTGGAAGTGCTTCACTCGATTCCATAGTTTCGGTTGGGGCTTGTTTGCACGCGCTCATGGCTATGAGTAGTGCTGAAAAGATGGGTATAATTCTCATATTATTGGTATTTCAAAGGGGGCTAAATGTAGTAATTTGGCGGCTTGGTTAGCATTTGAACAAGCATCAAAAAAGTACTAGAAAGGGTCATGCAAAGGTTTTTAGTCAAAATTCTCATCTCCACAGCTGCTATTCTTATTTGCAGCTATATTTTCAAGAATGTCCATGTAGAGAGCTTTTTCGCCGCTCTTAGCGCCGCGCTCTTTATCGCTGCACTCAATGCTTTGTTTTTACCCTTG
>CAZBBV010000054.1:0-9131 GCA_964490025.1 uncultured Cryomorphaceae bacterium
AGCCTGCGACATGAGTCGTGCATGCAGCCCCATTTTGCTGTCGCCCATTTCACCCTCAATCTCGCTGCGTGGAGTAAGTGCCGCCACCGAGTCAATCACTAAAATGTCAATTGCACCGGAACGGATGAGGTTGTCTGCTATTTCTAGCGCTTGCTCACCGTTGTCGGGCTGAGCTATATAAAGATTTTCTACATCCACACCCAGTTTTTCGGCATAGTAGCGATCAAAAGCGTGCTCTGCATCAATAAAGGCTGCAATGCCACCTTTCTTCTGCGCTTCGGCTATGGCGTGGAGCGTCAATGTTGTCTTTCCTGACGATTCAGGACCGTATATTTCGATTACCCTTCCTTTCGGATAGCCGCCAATTCCCAATGCATTGTCAAGGCCCACTGAGCCGCTGGAAATTACTTCCACACGCTCCACCGAATCGGAGTCGAGCTTCATGATGGAGCCTTTTCCGTAGGTTTTCTCCAGTTTGTCAATGGTGAGTTTCAGTGCTTTTAATTTGGCTTCTTTTTCCTGGCTCATGGCTGTAAATGATTCATTTAGGGTTAAAAAAAAGCGCAGAGCGCTTTTCACAAATATATACTAAGCCCTCTTTTTCGAAAGCTTATTTTGAAAAAGTTACCAACCCTTTAAGGCCTTAACCGAGTATTTGAGCCGTGTGGGCGTCCGTATTCACTTTCGTTATCACGTCCTCCACCACGCCTTTTTCGTCAATTAAAAAGGTGGTGCGGTGAATGCCGTCGAATGTGCGGCCCATAAACTTCTTAGGTCCCCACACGTCATAGGCTTTGATGACTTCCAGTTCCGTATCGGCCAGAAGTGGAAAGGGCAAACCGTACTTCTCAATAAACTTCTTGTGCTTGGCGGACTTGTCGGCACTCACGCCCACTACTTTGTATCCGGCAGCCATTAATCGTTCATAGTTATCGCGCAGGTCGCAGGCTTCTTTTGTGCAGCCCGGGGTATCGTCTTTGGGGTAGAAATACAGCACCAACTTGCTTCCCGCAAAATCGCTCAGCGAAATGCTTTTTCCGTCTTGATCTACTCCTTTGAAGTCTGGGGCTTTTTGTCCTTTGGTAATGGTGGTCATTCTATTCGTTTTTGTTTTCTTTCACCAACAAATGGAAGGCTGAAAGGTTTTTCGAATATGACAAAAATGACGCAAAAGGAAAAGGCTCGCTTCATCATGCTGGAACTGGATAAACTATATCCCGAAGTGCCCATTCCACTAAATCATGAAGATGCCTACACCCTGTTGGTGGCTGTGCTGCTCTCAGCCCAATGTACCGACGAGCGCGTGAATAAAGTCACGCCAATTTTATTTTCCAAAGCCAACAAGCCGGAAAACATGGCTAAGCTCCCTGTTCAAGAAATAGAAGATGTTGTTCGTCCTTGTGGTTTGGGTCCATTCAAGGCGAAAGCCATTTCAGAACTTTCAAAAATTTTAATCGAGAAGCACGGTGGTAAAGTCCCAAATAGCTTTGAAGCGCTCGAAGACCTTCCCGGCGTTGGGCACAAAACAGCCAGTGTGGTCATGTCGCAGGCGTTTGGCATTCCGGCCTTTCCGGTGGATACGCACATCCACCGACTCATTTGGCGCTGGGGACTGAGCAGCGGAAAAAATGTAGAACAAACAGAAAAGGATTGTAAGCGACTTTTTCCTCGAGAAAGCTGGAACAAACTACACCTTCAAATTATCTACTATGCCCGCCAATACTCGCCGGCCCGTGGGTATAAAATAGAAAACGACCCCATTACTAGGGTCGTTGGCAGAAAGTCCTTTTTAAAATCCTTGTCTTAATTCAGCAAGGTATCCACCGCACCTATCGCACTTGGCACAGCGGCATAAGCAGCGGCATAAGCCATAATATTGCGCATCACATGCTTGCGTGGCTCAATGGTAAGGTGGTCGAGCAATTGCTTGGCGGCCACTATTTCTTCATACTCTTCATAAAGTGTCGAGTCGGAAACCAAGGCAGCTTCTACCAATAGTTTTTCCGACTCAGTGAGTTCGTTGTAAGAGTATTTAAGGAGTAAATCAGGAGTAGAATTTCTTATCATAATTAACTTTTTAGGTTGAATTTGAGATAAGAACGCCTACCCTTTGGGCTTATTTTATGCCCAATTAATTATTCCATAAAAAAGTTCATTTTCTTGGCTTCTATCAGCTTTCTCAGGTTGATGAGTGCATAGCGCATGCGGCCCAAAGCCGTATTGATGCTCACCCCGGTGTGCTCGGCAATGTCCTTAAAGCTCATTTCGGCGTAGTGACGCATGATGAGCACTTCGCGCTGTTCTTTAGGCAGTTCTTTGATCAGCTCTCGCAGGTCGTTCACCATTTGCTCGTGAATCATCTCCTTATCTGCCGACGGGTCTGCATCCTTGATCAAGTCGAAGATGTCGAAATCGTCATTGCCCTTCACCATTGGCATGCGCTTGTTGCGACGGAAGTGATCAATGATTAGGTTGTGTGCAATGCGCATCACCCAAGGCAGGAATTTCCCTTCTTCCGTGTAGGCACTTTTCTTAATGGTGCGAATAACCTTGAAAAAAGTGTCCTGGAAAATATCCTCGGCCAACTCCACGTCTTGCACTTTCGAAATAATGAAAGCAAAGATCCGCTGGCGGTGACGGGCGATTAAAATTTCTAGGGATTTTTCATCACCTTTTTGGTAGGCGATAACCAACTGCGCATCTGACAAAGGTGCATGTGACATATCTACTCGGAATTAAGTTAAGTACTAAATTTTTAACTAAGAGTAGATGTGTGTCTATAGCAGATTTTTTTTGGATTGATTGGAACAAATATATGCATTCACCTGTCTGAACCAAATTATATATGATAATTTTGCAAGCCTTCGAAAAACCACCCTTTTGTTATCGAGGTAATTTCATTCCAAAGTAAGTGTCCCAAAAAGTAGAGAAAGCCGCGTCCAACAAGCATCTTCACAACATTGTGGTGGTGGGCGCACGCATCCACAACCTGAAAAATTTATCCGTAGAAATACCTAGAGACAAACTGGTAGTAGTTACCGGATTGTCGGGTAGTGGCAAGAGTTCTTTGGCTTTCGATACGCTTTATGCCGAAGGACAAAGGCGCTATGTAGAGAGTCTTTCGAGCTATGCGCGGCAGTTTTTAGGGCGACTGAGCAAACCTGAAGTGGACGACATCAGAGGCCTTGCGCCCGCCATTGCCATTGAGCAAAAAGTTAAGTCGCGAAACCCGAGAAGCACGGTGGGCACCGCCACCGAAATATACGACTACCTGAAACTGCTCTATGCGCGTATCGGTCGCACCTATTCGCCTGTAAGTGGAGAAGAGGTAAAGCGCCATTCGGTAGAAGACGTGTTAAACTTCATAGACACCTTAGAGGCGGGCGCACAGATTTATCTGTTGGCAGAAGTGGGAAAGGCGGAAAAGAACAATAGAGAATCGCTCGACTTGTTGCAACGACAAGGCTTTGCTCGCGTTTTCATCAAAGGCGATATTCAAAAAATTTCTGACCTGCTGGAAAGCGAGGAAGATGTACCGGATTTTCTTTTGGTTGTCGACCGCATTGTGTGGGAGAAAAACAACGAGGACCTGACCAACCGATTATCGGACAGCATTCAGACAGCCTTTTGGGAAGGGCATGGGCAAATGCTGGTAATGAAGGGCCTGAACGGTGAGCAGAAAGGGTTTTCCAACTCGTTTGAACTGGATGGGATAGAATTTCCGGAGGTGAACGAACACCTTTTCAGCTTTAATAACCCCTATGGTGCATGCCCAAAATGCGAGGGCTATGGCGACATTATTGGCATAAGTGAAGAACTGGTGGTGCCTAACAAAAGCCTTTCAGTGTATGAAGAGGCCATAGTGTGCTGGAAGGGCGATAAGATGCAGGAGTACAGGGACGAATTAGTGCGCAATGCACATAAGTTTGATTTTCCGGTGCATACTCCCTATTTCCAATTGAGCAAAGAACAGAAGGACCTTCTTTGGAAAGGGAATACCCATTTCATGGGATTGAATGCTTTCTTCGATTATCTGGAAAGTAAGGCCTACAAAATTCAATACCGCGTGATGCTGGCTCGCTATCGTGGTCGCACCATTTGTCCGGTGTGTGAGGGAAAACGGCTCCGTCCGGAAGTAAACAACATAAAAGTAAGTGGCTTCTCTATTTCCGATTTGGTGGAAATGCCCATTGACACTTTACGCAAGACCTTTGAAGGCTTTTCCTTCAATGACTATGAACGCAAAGTTTCGTCAAGGATCATTTTAGAAATAGAAAGTCGATTGAAGTTCTTGGAAGATGTTGGCCTAGGCTATCTCACCTTAAACCGAAAATCGGGGACCCTTTCCGGTGGCGAATCGCAACGAATCAATTTGGCTACTTCATTGGGCAGCAGTTTGGTGGGCTCCATGTACATATTGGATGAACCGAGTATAGGCCTGCATTCCAAAGACACGGAAAGACTTATTACCGTGCTGCAGTCGCTAAAAGCCATTGGCAACACAGTAATAGTGGTGGAGCACGACGAAGACATTATTAAAAAAGCCGATCAGATCATTGACATTGGCCCCGAGGCTGGAACAGGAGGAGGAAACTTGATTTTTCAAGGAAGCTATGATGAGATATTAAAAGACGACCACTACACGGGACAATACCTGAGTGGAAGAATGAAAGTTCCGGTTCCGGAGTTTCGCCGAAAACCGAAGGACTGGATTGAACTTAAGGGCTGCCGCGAGCATAACCTGAAAAATGTAGATGTACGCTTTCCGCTCAATGCGCTTACAGTAGTGACAGGTGTTTCCGGATCGGGAAAAAGCACGCTGGTGTCGCAGATATTTTACCCGGCGGTGAAGCGAGCGGTGAGCAGCTACGGCGCTCGCGTGGGCGAGCACGACAGTCTGGAAGGCGCATTGCGATTGGTGAGCGACATAGAGTACGTTGACCAAAACCCCATTGGGAAATCGAGTCGGTCCAATCCGGTGACTTATATCAAGGCTTTTGACGACATACGAAACTTATTCGCCAACCAGAAACTAGCCAAGATCAGGGCCTACAAGCCCAAGCATTTTTCTTTCAATGTGGCCGGCGGGCGCTGCGAAACCTGCGAAGGCGAAGGCGAGGTGACCATTGAAATGCAATTTCTGGCAGATGTGAAATTGACTTGCGAATCGTGCAACGGAAAGCGTTTCAAAGAAGAGATTCTGGAGGTCACTTTCCACGACAAAAACATTTTCGACCTATTGGAAATGACCGTAGAAGAGGCCATTGCTTTTTTCAAAGAATGCGGACAGACAAGAATAGCAGATCGCTTGCAACCCCTTTTCGAAGTGGGACTGGGCTATGTGCACTTGGGTCAAAGCAGCAGCACCTTGAGCGGTGGAGAGGCACAACGCGTGAAATTGGCTTTCTTCCTGACCAAAGGCCATACCCCGGGTCATCAAATATTCGTTTTCGACGAACCCACCACTGGTTTGCATTTTCACGACATCAAGAAGTTGATGAAATCATTCAATGCGCTTATTGAACATGGGCACAGTGTGGTGGTGATAGAGCACAATATGGATGTGATAAAATGTGCTGATTGGGTGATTGACCTAGGACCTGAAGGCGGACTGCATGGCGGAAACATCCTTTTTGAAGGCACGCCTGAGGACTTAATCAAGGTTGAAGGAAGCCATACGGCCACTTTCTTGAAAGAAAAACTGAAACAGATTTAGGCCAGTTCCTCTTCGAACTGCAATTCGTAAAGCTTGCGGTAGTAGCCCGCCTTCTTCAGCAATTGGTGGTGTGTACCCCGTTCCACAATTCTTCCCGCGTCCATCACGATTATTTCGTCGGCCTTTTGTACCGTAGCCAAACGGTGGGCAATGATAATACTCGTGCGGTTTTCGGTTACTTTTTCCATGGCCCTTTGCACCAACTCTTCAGTGTGAGTGTCAATGGAAGATGTCGCTTCGTCCAAAATCAAAATACTCGGGTTGCTGAGATAAGCGCGCAAAAAGGCGATTAGTTGTCTTTGCCCTGCTGAGAGCACTGCACCGCGCTCACGCACATTGTAGTCGTAGCCACCAGGCAAGGAGTGAATAAACTCATGAACGCCAATGGCTTTGGCTGCTTCTTCTAGTGTCTCATCTGATACATCCGAGCCAAGCGTAATGTTGTTGCGTATGGAATCGGAAAAAAGAAAAACATCCTGTAGAACAATGGACACCTCTTTTCGCAGGTGGCTCAACTCCCATTTTGTGATGTCCAAATCATCAATGGTGATGCTGCCTTCCTGAATGTCGTAAAAACGCGGAATGAGGTTGATGATACTCGATTTGCCGGCCCCTGTAGCGCCCACCAATGCCACTTTTTTGCCCTGCTTCACCTCGAAGCTGATGTCTTTTAGCACAGGTTCTGCGGGATTGTAGCCAAACACCACATGGTCGAACACAATATGACCTTTCACCTCTTGAGGTTTTTCGCTGCCTTCGTTAGAAAGGATGTCGGTGGTGTCGAGCACTTTGAACACACGATCGCTGGCCACCATGCCCATCTGAAGCGTGTTAAACCTGTCCGCCAATGTGCGAATGGGACGGAACATCATGTTTACAAAAAGAATAAAGGCAATCAAATCTCCCAATGTGACCTTTCCACCCGTGGCGGCCTCTATCCCACCCCACCAAATGAGTAAACCCATGGACACGGCGGAAGCAATTTCAACCACAGGAAGGAAAATGGAAAAATGCCAGATAGAGCGTATGTTGGCATCCATGTGGCGCTTGTTGATCTCCTTAAACTTCTCGTATTCCTTCTCTTCACGGTTGAATATCTGCACGATTTTCATTCCTGTGAGGTGCTCTTGAACAAAGGCGTTGAGCTTGGCTACTTCGTTACGCACGTCCTGAAATGCTTTTTTAATGGCTTTTTGAAAAATACGCGCTGCGAGTAGCAGCAATGGGAACACCGCCAAACTGAGCAAGGCCAAGCGCCAGTCGTAAATAAACATCACCACAATGGTTACAAATAGCTTGAACAAGTCGCCAAAGATGACCACAATGCCTTCGGCAAATATGCTGGCAATGGTTTCAATGTCGCTCACCACTCTGGTTACCAAGGTGCCAATGGGCGTTCGGTCGAAGTACTGAAGCTTGAATTTTAAGACGTGATCCGTGAGTTGCTTCCGTAAGTCGTGGATGATGCTTTGCCCTAACCAATTGGTGAGGTACATGCTGTAGAACTGCACCACCGATTCGAGGATCAAAATCCCGATCATGATAAGGGTAAAAACCAACAACATCTGCGGATCGCCTTCTCCGCTTTCGGGGGCTATAAAATGGTCAATAGAATACTGAATGAGGATGGGTCGGGAGGTGCTCAGAACTGAAATAAAAATGGTGAGGAAGAGGGCCATATTGAATATGCCTCTATAAGGCTTGGTGTAGCTGAGAATGCGTTTGAGCAACCTCATGTCAAATGCCTTTCCCGAAACCTCGCTCATAGATAAATGTCGTTTGGATAATCCACTTTCACCAGGTATAAACCGTGCGCAGGTGCACTTGTTCCGGCCATGCTGCGCTTTCTTGAAAAAATAATTTGCTCAAATTCCGCTAGGCCTATCTTGCCTTGTCCCACCATCAGCAAGGTACCCACAACAGAGCGTACCATGTTGTGCACAAAACGGTTGGCGCGAATGTAGAAAAGCAAATCATTGCCTTGCACATCCCAATGAGCCGCTTCCACTTTGCAGAGGTAGTGCTCATCAGGGTCAAAATTTTTAGCAAACGCGGCGTAGTCTTCATGTTTCAGAAGCAATTGCGCCGCTTCGTTCATTCGTTCAACGTCTAAAGGCAAGTCCATAAAATAGCTCAGGCCTTCCTTAAACGGATTTTTCTGCCTATTAATTCGGTAGACATATGCCCTGGAGGTGGCCGAAAAGCGTGCATGTGCATCTTCTTTCACGGCAAAAATCTCCTGTATGGCAATGTCTGCCTTTAGGTATCGGTTCATTCGCTTTGCCAGCGCTTCGGGCTGCTTTATAGCCTTCGAAACATCTACATGCGCAAACATTACGGAAGCGTGCACACCGGTATCGGTTCGTCCTGCGCCAACCACATGCACCTCCTCTCGGAGCAAATGGCTGAGGCACTGATTCAGTTCGCCCTGCACCGTGCGTTTGCCGGGCTGTACCTGCCAACCGTAAAAGTGGGTTCCGCTATACGACAAACGAATAAAATACCTCATATTTCGCCATAGAAAGAGGGCAAAGATAATTTTACCATGAGAAGAATAGGGCTGCTGAGCGACACCCACGGATATATAGATGATCGTATCTTAAAACTGCTGTCGGAAACCGACGAGGTGTGGCATGCGGGGGATATAGGCCACCTGGGCGTGGCGGATGCCATTGAAGAAATAAAGCCCCTTGTGGCCGTGTATGGCAATATTGATGGAAACCGCGCCCGATTGCGCTTTCCACTGCATCAGCGCTTTCTGTGTGAAGGCATGGACGTATGGATAACGCACATTGGTGGCTATCCCGGGCGCTACTCGCCTGCCATTCGCAGCGAACTTTATGCTCACCCACCCAAGCTCTTTATCTGCGGGCATTCGCACATTCTAAAGGTGATGTTCGACAAGAAGCTTCAACTCATGCACATGAACCCCGGCGCTGCGGGCAATGTGGGCTTTCACCTCAAGCGCACCATGCTTCGATTTACCATTGACAAAGGCGAACTCAAAGACCTGGAGGCAATAGAGCTGGGCGACCGCTCAACGAAGACGGTCCATGGAACGGATTAGGTTCTCGTCCTTTTTTATGGCACGATTGGCCAATAGCAGCAAAATGGCGGCAGGCAACGGCAAGTAAGCCGCATTGCCAAATGTGATTCCTTCAACCGTCCATCCTGTTTCCCAAAGCAACAGCACCGGAAAAAGCACCACCATGAACAAGAGGTTTATACGATTGATCAGCAATTGCACGTTTCTTTTCTTGAAAAGAAAGATGCTGAAAATAGTCAAAACGCCTGAAGCTATGGCCAAGGCAAATGGTCGCGGCAGTGCTTGAATAAACACGGGTTCCTCAACCGTATACACCGGAAAGAGCGCCGCGATAAGCAATGCTACTGGCAGCCATAAAAACATGTACAA
>CAZBBV010000055.1:0-9105 GCA_964490025.1 uncultured Cryomorphaceae bacterium
ATTGAGCGCGAAAGGATTTGAAAATTTTCTGGAGGCTTGTAAAAAGGGCGATCCCATGGCCATGACGGTTCAAGAGGGCTTTGATCGTTTTTGGCCGGAAATGTTGTCTCACCTTCTGAAGAACAATAGAACGAAATTCTTGATTGTTGTTCCCCTTTCCCTCGGCGATCGCTTTTTGGGCATTTTGGGCGTAAGCACATCCCAGAAGACCGTTCCCGATAACCAAGATCTGCTGAAGGAGTATTTCCGATTGGCGGGTCAGTTGTTGTCGAATACCTTGATCAGGCAGTTTACCATTGTTGAGCTTATTGAATCCAGAGAGCGGGCTTTAGAAGCCAGCCGCGCCAAAGAGGACTTTTTGGCCACCATCAGCCATGAGATCCGAACGCCACTAAACGCCATTGTGGGAATGAACGAACTTTTGTCTTCGTCGGCACTCAATGAGCAGCAACTGGAAATGGTTTCGGCCATTCGATTGAGTTCGAGAAATCTATTGAGCATTGTCAACGACATCCTCGACTTTTCTATGATAGAAAGCGGGAAGATGCATATTGAAATTGACAAGCTGAACTTGCATCAATTGCAAACCGAAATCCGCGGTGTGTTTGATATCCGGGCAAAGGAGAAAGGGCTTGTGTTGAACATGGCAGTTTCTGAAGACGACGAAACAGAGATATACTCCGACCATACCCGAGTGGAGCAAATTGTAAACAACCTGGTTTCAAATGCCATTAAGTTTACAGACAAAGGCGAGGTGAAAGTGAGCCTATCCACTTTTATGCAAGAAGACAATGCCTGGCTCGACATAGAGGTGGAGGACACCGGTATTGGCATTCCTGTCGAAGCCCGCGAAATTATTTTCGACCGCTTTTACCAAATCGACAGCTCCAGCAAGCGGCGCTTTCAGGGTACCGGCTTGGGCCTCGCCATTGTGCGCCGATTGGTAGAAATGTTGGGGGGCATCCTTCATTTCACCAGCGAGGAGGGCAAAGGAACAACCTTTAAGGTTCAGATTCCTTCGCGCCATGGACACATTCATGGTCAGAGAATGAGCGCCATTGGTAAGAACATTAAAGCGCAGTCGGGTAATATTCTAGTGGTGGAAGACAATGTGCTGAACCGCATGGTGGCCGAGCGCTACTTGAGAAATGCGGGCTTAAAGGTGTTCACCGCCGAGAATGGACAAGAAGCCCTTGAGGTGTTGGACAAAGAAGCTATCGACCTCATTTTTATGGACCTACAAATGCCGGTGATGGATGGCATTGAAACCACCCAGCGGATAAAAAATTTGGCTTCAGAAAAGCGAAACGTGCCCATTGTGGCCTTAACCGCCAACGCAAGCCCAACCGTGAGAAATCAAGTAATGGAGATGGGCATGAAAGGCTATATCACCAAGCCTTTCAATCCGGATGAGTTGATGGGCATTGTGCAAAAGTTGATCGGCACAAAGTCCGCCAAAAAGCTGAAGGCTTAAAGTTGGGCAGCCGCCTCTTCTGCAAAAATCTCTTCCAATTTGGTGCGCAGCTCCTCGCCGCGAAGATTTTTGGCCACAATCACTCCTTCACGATTTAGAAGCACCGTGTGTGGGATGGCGCGCACACCATACAACTTAGATGCTGCATTTTCCCATCCGCCAAGGTCGCTTACCTGCGGCCAAGTAAGGCCGTCCACTTCAATGGCTTCCAGCCAAGGCTCGCGCTCGTTGTCCAGGCTCACACCCAGTATTTCGAATCCTTTTTCGTGAAAGTCGCTGTACAACGCCACCACATTGGGGTTTTCTTGACGGCAGGGGCCGCACCATGATGCCCAAAAGTCAATGAGTAGATACTGACCTCTGAAACTTTCCAAGGCAATCGGGTTGCCGTCCGGGTCGTTTTGTTCAAACGGTGGGCCGGATTCGCCAATGGCTACTTTGGCCAATATCTCCATCCGTTCTGCAAGCAATCCTCCATACATGCTGCTTTGCACCTCCTGGCTGTAGGCGTCGTATATTTCCTTTAGCTCGGGCAATTCGGAATTGTACAGCATGCGATAGGCCATATACGCCGAAACCACCGACTGGTTATTCTCTTTGATAAACTGAAGTAAAAAGGCTTGCTGCTCCTCGTAAAGCGATTCGAACATGGCTTCGATAGAGTCTCTCTTAATGGTGTCGCCCTCATTGTCGGCCATTAAATATTGGGGATATAGCGCGCTCATTTGGTCGTCGAAAGCGCGGAAACCATTTCTAAACTGTAGGAACAATTCGTGCGAAGCGCTTCCGCTCACCTTCACTTGCTCCAGCGAATCGATATGACCTACCACGGTCATTTTACCATTTTCAATAAAAAGTTCAATGGGCTTCATATCGCCTATTTTCAAGCGGCACATTTCAGGATGCGCAAGCTCGCGGCGAAAAGAAAACACGCCTGTTTCAGCCTGAATAGAGTCAATGGTTTGAATAGAGCCGTCAACAAAAGCCAAGAGCTCTACGAATTCGTTTTCTACACCGGCTATGTTCACCTCAATGGTGCACGCGTTTTCATCAATTGCGGCGTTGTTGCAAGCGAACATAAAAGAGGAAAGAAGGGCAAAAAGGATAATTCTGATTTTCATTTTGGATATAAATGTTTGGCGGGCAAAGATATAAATGATCAGCAGCCGTAAAGTGAAATTACTGCCATTCTATTTTTAATTTAGCCCACTTCCTTCCACTTGGAATATGCATAGGTTTATGAAGTTAAGTTTGATCACCGCCCTGGTGCTTTCCATAGCGGCTTTTTTCAGCGAATGGTTTGTCGACAAAACCGCCGTGGAGCAAGAAATTGTTCCCGAAGTGTACCTCGGCGAATCGAATGTTGAGGACCGCTGGGCCGATAGCGTGATGGCCACCCTTTCGCTCGAAAAAAAGATTGCCCAACTCATCATGATGGAGGCTTACTCCGACAAAGATGCGGCCTACCGCGATCAGGTGTCGGAATGGGTAACCAAATACGGCATTGGCGGACTCATGTTCAAAAAAGGAGGCCCTGTGCGTCAGGCCCACTTGGCCAATCATTGGCAGAGCCTGAGCAAAGTGCCGCTGCTGATGAGTATAGATGGAGAATGGGGTGTGGCCATGCGGCTCGATAGCGTTCCCGCTTTTCCTTGGAATATGACCCTCGGCGCCATTCAGAACGACAGCCTTTTGGTAGAATTTGGTGCCCTCATGGCCGAACAATGCCGTCTTTCCGGAGTGCAAATGAATTTTGCCCCGGTGGTGGATGTGAACAACAATCCCGCGAATCCGGTGATCAATGCACGCAGCTTCGGCGAACAGGCAGATGTGGTGGCCGACAAAGGACTTGCCGTGATGCGCGGCCTTCAAAACAATGGTGTGCTGGCCAGTGCCAAGCACTTTCCCGGCCATGGCGACACCGACAAAGACAGCCACAAAACACTTCCTACCGTGCAATACAACCGCGCCCACCTCGACTCGGTAGAGTTGGTGCCTTTCCGCCGATTGATTGCCAATGGCCTGGCTTCAGTGATGGTGGCCCACTTGAACATTCCCATTTTCAATGATGGAAAAGAACTGGCCTCGTCGCTCAACCCCAAAGTGGTGACCGGCCTGCTTAAAAATGAAATGGGCTTCGAAGGACTGGTCATTACCGACGGATTGAACATGAAAGGCGTGAGCGACTATTATACCAGCGGCGCGCTTGAGGTGCAGGCCTTGAAAGCCGGCAACGACATCCTGCTGCTACCCGCCAGCGTGACCAAAACCATCAATGCCGTGGTGGAAGCCATCAACAATGGCGAGCTGAGCGTGCAGCGAATAGAAGAATCGTGTCGTAAGGTGCTGAAAGCCAAATACCGCACAGGACTGAACAAGAAGAATAAACTCGAAACAGCCGGCCTGTACGACAAACTGAACCGTCCGGAGGTGCACTTGATGAACTACCGCCTTTTCGAAGGGGCCAATACCGTGTTGCGCAACCAAGACGAGATCATTCCACTGAAAAATCTCGACACAACCCGCATGGTGTATATTGCTTTTGAAGACGACAAGCATACCGCCTTCCGCGAAACCTTGCGCAAGTACAAGGAAATGCCCTACTACCATATTGATACGCTTTTGTCTAAATATAGCCTTGAGCAATTGGAAGCGTGGATCAAGCAATTCGACGTAGTGATCGCCGGCGTGCATAAAAATTCGGTCAGCCCCTGGAAGGATTACAAAATAGGGGAGCGCACGAAAAGGAGCATTTCGGCCATGAGAAAGCATGTGAAGGTAGTAGCCGTTGTGTTCGACAATCCTTATGGACTCATCAACTGGCAAGAAGCCGGCGAGCTGGATGGCTTGGTGATGGCCTACCAAAACCATCCCATTGCACAGGAAGTGGCGGCGCAATTGCTTTTCGGCGGACGCGGCGCTTCAGGCAAGTTGCCGGTGAGCTGCGGTGCGGCTTTTCCCGCCGGGAAGGGCTTGACTGTGAAAGGCGGCACCCGCATGGGCTATGGACTTCCGGAAGAAGTGGGCTTCGACTCGAAGGCATTGCTGAAAATGGAAAACTACATCCGCGAAGGCATTGCCGAGGGTGCTTACCCGGGCTGCCAACTCTTTATAGCCAAAAAGGGCATAGTGGTGTGGAACAAAGCCTACGGCCACCAAACTTATGGCAAGACCCAAGCGGTGAGCACCGAAGATTTGTACGACCTGGCCTCCATCACCAAGATTGCGGCCTCCACCGCGTTGCTCATGCGCATGTACGACGACAGCCTGCTGCACCTCGACTTGGGTGTGGGCTACCACATGGGCATGGCGCTGGGCAGCAACAAGGCCGATCTTTCCATTCGCGACATACTCGCCCATCAGGCGGGCCTTAAGCCGTGGATACCTTTTTATAAAGCCACCATTGACAACAAAGGCCAACCGAAAACCGGTTGGTACAGCACACAGAAATCGGATGCGTATCCTTGGGAAGTAGCATCCGATTTTTTTATTACCCAATATGCCAAAGACTCCATCATGAAGGTGTTGCTAGGGTCCGACTTGGTACCCGGAAACAAGTACCTCTATTCCGACCTAGGCTACTACCTGATGCAAGAGATGATACAAGGAGCCTATGGAAATCGAATAGATTCAGTTGCCGACGAATGGCTATACAGCGGCCTGGGTGCCGACCGACTCACTTACAATCCACTTCGGAAATTTCCGGCCAACGAAATTTGCCCGACAGAAATGGACAACTATTACCGCCATCAGGAACTGCGCGGCCATGTGCACGATATGGGCGCGGCCATGCTCGACGGCGTGGCAGGCCATGCCGGACTGTTCTCCAATGCCAACGACCTGGGCAAGCTCATGCATATGTATTTGTTCAAGGGGCAATACGGAGAGAGGCAATTTGTAAGCGCGGCTGCAATTGAGGAATTCACCCGTTGCCAGTTTTGCGACGTGAACAACCGACGGGGAATCGGGTTTGATAAACCCACCATTGATGGCTCCGGAGGGCCTACTTGCAATTGCGTGAGTCTGCTTAGCTTTGGCCATTCGGGTTTCACCGGCACGCTGGCATGGGTCGATCCGCAGGAGGAAATCGTGTATATCTTTCTTTCGAACCGCACTTATCCCACCGCCGACAACCGCAAACTCATCACCATGGGCACGCGTACTAAGGTGATGCAAGTGATTTATGACAACTTAAATACCTATCAACCCACAAAAAAGAAACTTTAAGATTATGAAATGGACATTCTTTTTAGGAGCGATTTGCTTTTCAATTTTCAGCTTTTCTCAAACCATCAATCAGGTAGATGACATAATGCGCAAGCAGGGACTGTGGCGATCGTACCACCCCGATTCTATTATTGAACTGGAAGGACATTACAAAGACGACCTGCGCCAAGGCTTGTGGAAAGAGTATTACGCCAATGGCAACCTGAAGACCATTGCCAATTATGTGGACGACCAGTTCGACGACATCTATATCTTTTTAGACGACCGCGGTTATGTGCGCCGTGTGGAGCATTATAAAAATGGCGCTTTGCACGGATTGCAAACCCATTACCACCAAGCTGGGGTAGTGAGAGAAACAGCAGGATGGAAGGAAGGTAAACTGCATGGCAAGCGCACCTTGTATTACCTTAACCAAAAGAAGCAAGAAGAAGCCAGCTATGTGGAAGGACAAAAACATGGAAAGGCCTACTGGTATTTCGACAATGGAGAGGTGAGCATTGAATATACCTACGAGATGGGGATTATTTCCGGGCCAACGGCTTCTTTCTACAAAGATGGTGGCGTGCGCAACACAGTGAACTATGCCAACAACGCCATGCAGGGCGAGTACAAAGAGTTTTTCGAAAGTGGAAAGCTAAAATTGCTGGGCTACTATGTGGCCGGCAAGAAGGAAGGCAAGTGGACAGAGTATGATGAGTCAGGTAAGGTGGTGCGCACCCTTAAGTACAAGAACGACGTAGAAGTGAAATAATGAACATAGGAATCGTACTCTATCCCACTTTTGGCGGAAGCGGCGTGGTGGCCACCGAGCTGGGCAAAGCCTTGGCAGAAAAAGGCAATCAGGTGCATTTTATCACCTACAGCCAGCCGGTACGTCTCGATTTTGTGTCGGCCAATGTGTTTTACCACGAGGTGAGCGTGAACGATTACCCGCTCTTTCAATACCCGCCCTACGAACTTGCTCTGGCCAGCACCATTGTGGATGTGGCCCGCAACCACGGGCTGGATGTGCTGCATGCGCACTACGCCATTCCGCATGCCTACGCCGCCCACATGGCCAAGATGATTTTGCGCGAAGAAGGCATTCAGCTTCCGGTGGTGACCACCTTGCACGGAACGGACATCACCCTTGTGGGGCGCCATCCGTCCTACCTGCCGGCGGTTACTTTCAGTATCAATCAAAGTGATGCCGTTACCTCCGTTTCGGAGAGTTTGCGGAAGGATACCTTCTCCTATTTCGATATCAAGAAACCGATTTCGGTGATTCCGAATTTCATTGATTTCGATTTGTATAAAGACAAAGGCCCCTGCCTGCGCCACCTCTTTGCACCCAACAACGAGCGCATAGTGGTGCATGTATCCAATTTCCGAAAGGTGAAGCGCATACCTGATGTGATCCACATTTTCGAGAAGCTGAGCCAAGAGATCTCCGCTGTGCTCCTCATGCTGGGCGAAGGCCCGGAGCGCGAAAAAGCCGAACGACAAGTGCGGGAGCTCGGGCTGAGCGACAGAGTGAAATTTTTAGGAAAAACCAACGACGTGGTGCGCGCCTTGTGCCTGAGCGACCTTTTCCTACTTCCCAGCGAAACCGAAAGCTTCGGACTCGCAGCCCTGGAGGCCATGGCTTGTAGGGTTCCGGTGGTGGCGTCCAACACAGGCGGCATTCCGGAGGTGATACAAGAAGGTAAAAGCGGCTATATGTGCAATGTGGGTGATGTAGACGGCATGGCCGCAGCGGCCATACACATTCTGCGCGACGACCAAACACTGCACGAATTTAAAGAAAGGGCCTACGCCCGTTCGCTGGAGTTCGACGTGAAAAACATCCTTCCGCTCTACGAGCAGGTGTATGCTGAGGTGATTGAAAACGCCAAAGTAGCGCTGCGATAATTCGCATTTATCCGCCGGCCAGTTTCACTTTGTAGCCCATACTTTCCAGCACAAGCTTGGCTTTCAGGCGCACGTCACCTTGAAGGATGATTTCGCCGTCCTTGGCATTGCCGCCCGTGGCACATTTGTTTTTCAGCACCTTAGCCAGCTCATTGAGCGCTTCTTCTGTGCCCACAAAATCCTTCACCACGCTGGCCGTCTTCCCGCCGCGTCCTTTTTTCTCAAACCATATTTTCAGTTGCTGTTCGCCGGGGCTTCGTTCCTGAACCTCTTGCTCATCTTCGGGGGCTTTGAAATCGGGATTGGTGCTCCACACAAAGCCGCCACTGAGGTCTATTTTGGTGAACTTTTTCTTGCTCATTTGTCCTTCAAATTTCACGGCCAATATAAGTCTGTTTCTCTACTTTTACCCGCCAAAATTCAGCATCCATGCACATTCAATATAGTCGGAAGGGAATAGAAACCGACACCCTCAAGAAGCTTTACGCCCAGTTGCTCCTGCCCCGAATGATCGAAGAAAAGATGCTCATCTTACTGCGTCAGGGGCGCATCAGCAAGTGGTTTTCGGGCATTGGCCAGGAGGCCATAGCGGTGGGTGTGGCCTCCGCATTACAAAGCGACGAATACATCCTGCCCATGCACCGCAACCTGGGGGTGTTCACCACCCGGGGCATGGACCTGGCGCAACTTTTCAAACAACTGCAAGGCAAGAAAAACGGTTTTTCGAAAGCCCGCGAACGCTCCTTCCATTTTGGCAGCAATGCGCACCACATTGTGGGTATGATCAGCCACCTCGGTCCCCAAATGGCCGTAGCAGATGGCATTGCCCTGGCCGACAAACTAAAAGGCACTGGCCGTGTGACGGCGGTGTTCACCGGCGAGGGCGGCACCTCCGAAGGCGATTTCCACGAAGCACTCAACGTAGCCGCCGTGTGGGACCTGCCCGTCATATTTATAATAGAAAACAACCACTACGGCCTCAGCACCCCACGCCACGAGCAATACCGCTGCGAGCGGCTGGTGGACCGCGCCTTGGGCTACGGGATGAAAGGCTACCGCATTGATGGAAACAACATTCTGGAGGTGTACCAAACCATCAGCTCGCTGGCCGAGGATATGCGCCGCGACCCCAAACCCGTGCTGCTGGAATGCATGACCTTCCGCCGCCGCGGACACGAAGAAGCCTCCGGCACCAAGTATGTGCCGCAAGAGCTGATGGACGAATGGGAAAAGAAAGACCCGGTGGACAACTACCGCGACTACCTGCTCTCCGAAGGCGTGATGCGCCTGGAAGAAATGGAAGCCCTGCAAAAGGAATACAAAGCCGCCATTGACAAAGCCTTGGAAGAAACTTTCGCCGAGCCGGAGCCCACGCCCAATGCGGAAGAAGAGCTGGCGGATGTGTATGCCCCTTTTACCTATAAAGAAAGCAAGCCCGGCGCTGCCAAAAAAGACATGCGCCTGATAGACGCCCTCAGCGACGGCCTGCGCGAAGCCATGCGCAAGCACGACAC
>CAZBBV010000056.1:0-9059 GCA_964490025.1 uncultured Cryomorphaceae bacterium
ATTGAATAATTAATAAGTACAGCAGCAGTTTTTACCCCAACTTAATGCAAAATGTAATCAAGCTCGGCCGGCTTAGTTCAATATCGAACACACAACCTCCCGCTCACCACGAGCATAAGCCACTACCTGCTCCCAGTCTTTTTGGTAAAAAGTCTTCACTGCTTCCAGTTGCTCCGGTGGCATGAGCGGCGCGGAATCGAACCAGGAGGCCGGCAGCCATTTGCTGATGTACAGCACCGAGTAGCGTATGCTGGCCATGTACAGGCGCCACAGCAGGTGCAGCAAGCCATTTTTGAAAACCCTTCTTTTGGTCATGTTCATCACGCGGCCAAAGGCCTTCATACCTTTCAGTTGCTGCTCGTTGTAGCTGGTGTGGTGGCTGCGCAGACTCACTTTACTGAAGTCGAGCTTCCCGCCCATCTCGTCCACCAGTCGCTGAATGAAAGCCTTAGGGTCGTTCTTCAGGTCGTCGTAAATGAGCACTATGGGCTTTTGGGTAAAGTGCTTTTCGAGGTAAAGAATGTGCCGCGCATAGTCGAGTTCCTTTTTCTTAAAAAAGCCCTGGTCTTTATCCAAATCAAAAAACGCAGTGAAAGGACCACGGAAACCGTTTTTCACAAAGCGGCGGTATTGAGAGGCTATGTAGCTGTCGTGTCGGCGAAACACCACTATGGGTGTGGCGTTGGGGAAGTCTTTGCAAAACAGCCCTACTTCGTACTCAAACTGCTGATCGAACTCCAGCGAAACCAGAAAAGTGTGGTGATCGGTGCGGTCAATGACTTGCTTGGCTTTTTTGTACCACGAGCGCTTGAGGTAATAGAGGTTTTCAATTTTAGGAAAGACAAGGTCCTGCAAAAAAGTGGTGCCGGTTTTCCCCAGCCCCACATGGTAAAACACTTTCTTTTCCCGATCCGTCATACTGCGATTGTTGGTAATAGGTTGTTTTTGATCACTCTTTTTTAAAAAATTCGAATTTGAACAAGCGAAACGGACTGCGGTCGGAATGCATTTTCATGGCTTTGTTGGACAGCCACAGAGAAATGGACAGCGACACAAAAGCGCCAATCCAAATACCGGGCGTGTAGTTGGACATGAGAAAGAAATCGTAAGCCCCGTGGAAGAATGTGGCCACCAAAAGCCCGTAGGTGCCGTAGTTGGCCTTATCCGGTCCGCCAAATTTCTGAATGCCCATGAAGTAGCCCATCATCACCGCAAAAGTGGCGTGTGCCGGCACAGCGGTGAAGGCCCGCAGCACACCAGTTCCCAGCCCGTAGCCCGACACGTAGAGCACATTTTCGAGGGCGGCAAAGCCCATGCTCACCATCACAGCGTATACAATGGCGTCGAAAGGCTCATTGAAATGGGCGTTGTTGTACACCACGCCGCGCACAAACACGTATTTGCTTAGCTCTTCGATAAGCGCTACCTGGAAAAATGCGTAAACGAAAATGCCGATTTGTGTGCTTTGGTCTATCTCCACAAAAAGATCGACTGCCGAGCTGAGTATAAGGGTGATAAAGACGCTCAGAATGCCGTAGGCAAACATTCTGAACAGCATGCCTCTGGGTTCTTGCTCATGTCTGTCGCGCCACACCACATAGGCCATCACAGCGAAGATGGGCGCTAAGGTGACAGTGGTATACAGCAAAAATCCGGTCATGCATTAGGCATTGATGGAAAGGATGAGAATACCATTTTGGTTTTTGAGCATGGCCTGCTTTTCCGCCCTACCAAAATAGGCGCCTTCGCGGTTCATCTCAATGAGGAAGTCAATGCCCTCGCTCTCTACCTTGGTTTCGCTTTCTTCTGCTTTCCCAAAATTGGCAGCTTCAGTCGACGATTCGAGCAGCATGCTCACCAGCTGAATGTTTTTCTCGGCGGCAAAGGCCAAAATCTGTCGGCTATAACCGGTGGCTCTGGGGTTGTGCTCAATGCTATGGAGGGTAATGGCCATGCCAGCAGCAGAGGCTATTTCTTGCGCCCGTTTCACATTGTTCTTCAATTTTTCCGGTAGCGAATCTTCATGACCAATAATCAACATTTCCACCTGTCCGCTGGCCAGTCGGGCAAAGTCAATGGATTTCTGAATGTATTCCGAAAAATTGTCGTGGCTTGAGGGGGTTATGAGCATGCGGCGCAGCGAATCGGGCAACCCGGTACTGTTTTCCTGCACCACCAGCGCATTCACACGAATGCGCTCCATAAGCTTCATGATGTTGGAGCCAAATAGCTTTTGCCCAAAACCGGTCGACCTGTCGGCGGCCACCACCACTAGGTCAATTCCGTATTCATTGAGCACAGAAGAAATGGAGCTCATAAAATCGCCATAGCGAAAAACCAATCCTGAGCGAACACCATCCGCGCTGGCTTTTTGTGTAATTGCATCCAGCTGTTGCAGTATTTGAGCTTCAATTCTACGGTCTTCTTCTTCGGCAATGTGGATCACATTAAGCACTGATTTGGTCATGCGGCAGAGATGTACAGCATATTCCAATGCCACGTTGGCCTTCGGACTCATATCGGTTAGTAGAGCAATATTCTTCATTATCAGCTATTTCAAAAAATACAATTCGGGCTCTGAAAGTAAGTAAAAGTATAGAAGGATGGCCGTTTGTCGCGCATTTTCGACAAGGGCTGCAAAAATTTATGGGTTCTGATTCTTGTTTGGTGGCAGGCCATACTTATCGAGCAGATAGACCAGGGCAATTACTGAGGCGGCACCCAACTCCAGTTCCCGCTTGTTTACAGAGTCGAAAGTGTCGGTGGCAGCGTGATGCACGTCGAAATAGCGCTGCGAATCGGGCACAAAACCTATCAACACATTGTCGTCTGTTTTCAATGGACCAATGTCGGCCCCTCCGCCACCCGGTTCAAAATAATGAAGTCCATAGGGCTCCAAAATATCGCGCCATTGGGCAATATATTCTCGCATTTGCACGCTGCCTTGAATGCTGTAACCACGGGGAGTGAAGCCTCCGCGGTCGCTTTCAATGGCCGCAATGTGCTTCCAGCCATTTTCTTTGGTCAGGCGTGCATATTCCTTTGCTCCGCGCAGGCCGTTCTCTTCGTTCATAAACAGCACCACGCGTATCGTACGCTTAGGCCGCAAGCCCATATTTACAAATGCACGAAGCGTTTCCATGCTCTGCACACAGCCTGCACCGTCGTCGTGAGCGCCATGGCCAATGTCCCACGAGTCGAGGTGCCCGCCAATGAGGATGATCTCTTCCGGAAACTCCGAACCGCGAATTTCGGCCACCACATTGTAGGAAAGCACGTCTGGTAGTGTTTCGCAAGTTTGGGTAAACTCAAATTTTACGTCTTTGCCAAGCGCTATGGCTTCATGTAGCCGGTCCGCGTCGTTGGTGCTGATGGCGCAAGCAGGAATTTTCGGCACGCCCTCTTCGTAGCCCATGCTGCCTGTGTGCGGAAAATCGTCGCTGCGCAAGCCCATGGAGCGCACCACCACACCCACTGCGCCATATTTTGCCGCTTCCATAGCGCCGCCCCAGCGTTGGTCCACACATCCACCGTAGGCATGAAAGGTATTGATATGGTGCGGGTCCATAGGTCGGTTAAAGAAGACAATCTTTCCTTTTATACCTGCTTCTCCCAGTGCTTTCAGCTCTTCGAAATTATGCACCTCCACCACTTCGGCCATCAGCCCTTCCTCCGGCGTGGCCACCGATCCGCCCAGCGCTGTGACATTTACCGGTACCATGTAGCGTTCGAAATAAATGCCGGCCTCTTCTTTCTTTCCCCTCACCCAATGCGGCACCATTACAGGTTGCAGCCAAACCGAATCGGCACCAAGCGTATTTAATTCTTTGTAGGCCCAATCCACCGCTTTGGCTGCCGACTCCGATCCTGAAAGGCGGTGACCGATATTCAGACATAAATCTTGTAGCCAAGGATAGGCCTTGCTTTCGGTAAGCTCGTAATCGAAAATGAGTCGAATGGAAAGCGGATCTTCTTCATCTTGAGCAATGAGCTGCCAGCAGTAAGAAATGAATAAAAGCGTGAATAATTTCTTCATGAAAATGTGTGGTATCTGGAACAAATTAAATTGTTTTTTCCTTTAGAAGTCATAGCCTTAATTTGGCCGCATGAACAATCCGGAAACCCGACCCGAGAAAATGTCGTTGAGAAGACGCCTCACACCCGCTTTCATGCGCGAGTGGGTAGGCATTTGGCGAAAAGAAGGATTTCGTGCGCTCATCAAGCAAAAAGGTTGGAAGGTGGTAGTGGCCATCATCATTTACTACCTCATTCGCGACTCTATTCTTTACATCCTTATCCCCTATCTCATTGCGCGGGGTTTGATGTCGTAAGATTTCTAGCGAATAAGGGTTATAAATCCTGAATCTTTAATGACTTCCCCTTGAAAAGTGAAACCGCTGGCAACCACGTAGTATGAGCCTTCGGGCGCTTCGCCACCACCCATGGTGTGGCCATCCCATCCCAAATAGCTGCCCACCGGCCCTGCATACTGATGCACCAAGCGTCCCCAGCGGTTGTAGATGTAGATGTCGTATTCGAGCAACGATTCGTAGATGGGCGCCCAAGTGTCGTTGGTGCCGTCGTCGTTGGGGGTAAACACATTCGGGATGGTCATGGTGCCGCAGTCAATAAACTTTACGCGTAGCGTATCGCCAAAATTTCCTGTACACATTCCTTGCTCCACGGTCACTTCAACAAAATACGCCCCTTCTTGAGCGTATTCAATCCCTTGCGGCTGGGCTGAGGAAAAAGTTTGTCCATTTCCCATATCCCAGCTAATAATCGTTTGAGAATTGTAGGGACTTAGAAGTTCAATGTCGTATTCCTGCTTTTTTTCACACAGCTCCACATCAGGCGCTAGGAAAAATGGCTCCACTGGACGATACACATACACCGTTGTGAAAGCTGTGTCCGAACATGGCAACCCTGGATTTACAATCAGCATCACGGTGTAGCTACCCGTATCGGGATAGATGAAAGAAGGATTCTGCAAATTTGAAGTGTCGCTTTGCACTTGCGGCACGCCGAAATCCCAATGGTAAGTGGCGTTTGAAGTACTTAGGTTCTGAAACTGTACTTCCAAGCCGTCGCAAAAAAGCGTTTGATCTTCCACCTCGGCCACCACGGCACTCAGGCAAGGCACCACGTTAAACTGAAATTCACGTCTGTTTTCGCAGAGCAAGACCCCATTTCGGTATTCGAAAGCAGAAACGGCAAGCACGTATTGCCCCACCTGCGTGGGTGTTCCACTCATCATGCCTGATTGCGGATCGATTGTAAATACCGGATTGGCAGTGATGGCATTGGCCGCACTGTAGCCCGGCTCCCACATTACCGGGGCAAAAGGCGGCGCTGCATTGATGGTGGGCTGAGGATCCACGGTGCTGGCTCCTACCAAAGGATTGGTGAAAGTGTAGAAAAGGCTATCGCCATCTGCATCAATGGCAGAATGGTCGAAAACAAAGTTGTCGGAAACGCAGAGCGCCACCGGAGGAAAATTCTGGAACACTGCATTGCTGTTGCAAATATTGCCGGCTGTAGGGATGAAGGTGGTGAGGGTAATACCCGCTGCGTCGGGAGTAGTGATGTTGAGTATGGTCGGATTGCGGCAGCAACGCTGATACACCAAATGATAGCCGCCATTGATGGGTGGAAGTGAAAGAATGGTGGTGTAGACGCCCTTTTCCACACACACATTCACCGGAAACTCAGAGCAGGGATTGGACACCACCGGCGGTATGGGCGTAACTTGCTGAATGATCAAGTTTTGGTTGCTGATGAAATTTCCTTGATGGTCGAAAACGGTCAAATACAATGGCGAATCGAATGGAGGAATTCCGGTATAGCAGTCGCGATAAACGGTTATGGTAACCGAGTATTGCCCATTTCCCAGGCATTCATAGTTGATCTCACCACCTATAATGTGTGAAGCAAATGCCTGCTGCTGCGCCGAAAAGCAAAGGAATATGGAAAGTAGAAATACGAATCTTTTCATTGTCTGATCAACTTACAATCGTCTAAAGGCCGAAGTTACTATGCTTCGTGTATCATGCAACCGAATAATTCTCGATTAATTACAGTTCTGAATACGGCAATTTATTCTTGAAAGTTAGCCAAAACAAAAAAGCCGCACGCCTGAGGCGTGCGGCTTTGTATCATTCTCATCAGAAGCGATTACTCGGCCTCTACTTTGAATTTAACGGTAACAAATACCTCGCGGTGCAAACGAACTTTTGCTTCGTAGGTACCCAGGTTCTTCACAGAACCACCTTGAATGGTAACGGCTTTCGAGTTTAGGTCGTAACCCATATCGCGAAGCTTGTTTACCAGGTCGTGGTTGGTTACCGAGCCGAATAGCTTCATGCCGCCATCTGCTGTTTTTCCTTTCAACACAATTTCTGCATTCACCAGTAGCTCACCATTCTTGTTGGCGCCTTCAATGGCTTGTTTCTCTTTCACCTGGCGTTGGCGGAGGTTTTCGGCCAACATTTTCTTGGCACCGTCGGTTGCTATCACCGCCAGTCCTTGTGGGATCAGGAAGTTGCGGGCATAACCCGGCTTCACTGTCATCATATCGTCTTTAAATCCAAGATTCTCAACGTCTTTCTTTAGTATAATTTCCATGATACTCTCGGTATTTTATTTCAACAAATCACTTACGTAAGGCATCAATGCCAAGTGGCGGGCACGCTTGATAGCGGTGGCCACTTTGCGTTGGTTCTTCATGGTGTTGCCCGTTAGGCGACGCGGAAGAATCTTACCCTGCTCGTTTACAAATTTCAACAGGTAGTCGGGATCTTTGTAATCGATATACTTGATACCAACTTTGTTGAAACGGTCGTAGCGAGCTTTTTGCTCAGTTTCAATGGCAAGAGGAGTTAGGTAACGAACATCTCCACTGTTTCCGCCTTTGCCTTGGGCGCTTTGTTCTAGTTCTGTGCTCATGGTTTATGCCTCTTGTTTTTTGTTAGACTTTCTTGCGGTGCGCTTGGCAGCCCACTCAATGGCGTACTTGTCAAGCTTCACGGTTAAGAATCGCATGATGCGCTCATCCCTTTTGTATTCAATCTCCAATGAAGCAATTACCTCAGGTGGAGCAGTAAATTCCAAAAGCTGATAAAATCCGCTCTTCTTTTTTTGAATGGCATAGGCAAGCTTTTTCAAGCCCCAATACTCATTGTTAACGATTTCGGCTCCCTTGTTTTTAAGGTAGTCCTCGAATTTTTGTACCGTCTCCTTTATCTGTTCTTCAGATAAAACGGGATTCATGATGAAGACGGTCTCATAATGGTTACTCATAATGAAAACATGTTTTGGTTAAAATTAAAAACGCTTTCCGCTGTAAAAACGGACGGCAAAAGTATGATTTTGAATTCTTTCAGACAACACCGAAAAGAGAATTTGCATAGGTCGGCTTTTCTTCAAAAGTTATAAACAGAACTTTAGCCCGCATGGTGTAGCCTATATATTTGCCCGGAAGCAAAAAAAGAGATGGAAACCTACATAGTTTCGGCCCGTAAATATAGGCCACAGCGCTTTGAAGACGTTGTGGGACAGGCTGCAATTACCAACACCCTCAAGACGGCCATTGCCAGCAACCACCTGGCTCAGGCATTGCTTTTTTGCGGCCCTCGAGGCGTAGGAAAAACCACATGTGCGCGCATTTTGGCCAAGGCCATCAACCTGAACACCACAGAGGTATCGCTCACCGGCGGCGACGAAGATTTCAGCTTCAATATTTTCGAATTGGATGCTGCGTCGAACAACTCAGTGGATGACATCCGCAATCTGATCGACCAGGTGCGCTTTGCCCCACAGCAAGGGAAGTTTAAAGTGTACATCATTGACGAGGTGCACATGCTCTCGCAAGCGGCTTTCAATGCTTTTCTGAAAACCCTGGAAGAACCGCCTTCACACGCTGTTTTCATCTTGGCCACCACTGAGAAGCACAAGATTATCCCCACCATATTGAGTCGTTGCCAGATTTACGACTTCAAGCGCATTCAGATTGCCGACATGGTGAAGCACCTGAGTTATGTGGCGGAAAAAGAAGGCGTGAAAGCCGAAGAAGAAGCGCTGCACCTAATTGCGCAGAAAGCAGACGGCGCCATGCGCGACGCCCTTTCTCTGTTCGACCGAATGGTGAGTTTTTCGCCAGGAGAAGTGAGCTATGCCACGGTGGTTGAAAATTTGAATATTCTCGACTACCAGTATTACTTCAGGCTTACGGATCACCTTCTCAAGCACGACTATGCAGGCGCTTTGGTGCTTTTTGATGAAATTTTGAACCGCGGATTTGATGGTCATTTGTTTGTTGGCGGACTGGGCGAACACTTTAGAAATTTGTTGGTGAGCCGCGATCAGGCTACCTTAAAACTACTGGAGGTAGCAGACAATACCAAGGCAAAATACCACAGCCAAGCGCAAGCTGCGAGCGACACATGGCTCATCAGCGCATTGGACGCACTGCAAAAAGTGGACGGACAATACAAAAATGCACCCAACCAAAGGCTGCTGGTCGAGGTGTTGCTCATGCGTCTTTGTCGCACCGATTTGCTCGGTGGCGACGAAAAAAAAAAGTCCTTTAGTCTGAGCAAAGCCGAAGTGGTAAGTGCGCCGCCAGCAATTCCCACAGGTATTGTTCAAGCAAAAACCCAAGACACCACTATAGAAGTACCTTCTATTGAAAGTGCTGAAGAACGAACAGCACCGGTGGTAGAGGAACCAAAAAGGGAAGCCCTCCCTCCTCCTCCAAAACTTAAAAGTCCGGGTAGTACAATTTCCATTTCCGGTTTTATGACCGCCGAAAAAGAGGCCGAAAAGGAGAAAGCCGAGGCAAGCGCCCCTACCGGTGAAGCGAGAGACGAATTTACCCAAGAACAATTGATGGCTGTGTGGGCAACCTTTTGTGAGGACCTGCGAGAAAAAGGGTTCATCCGATTAGGCGCAGCATTGGGCATCAAAGCGCTGGCGCGCAAAGACAATGTCGTGCATCTTGAGCTGGAAAGCCACACCCTAGAAAGCGAAGTTCAAGAGCACAGGGTCAATCTCATGACCAT
>CAZBBV010000057.1:0-3814 GCA_964490025.1 uncultured Cryomorphaceae bacterium
ATTTGGGGCGGTGATATTGAATATTCCTACAACTCCTCCACCAGATACTGCAAAAGTTAAGAAACCTCCTGTCACACCCAGTATATTGAAGTTGAAGCCAATCGGAACAATCCATTCAGGATCGTCCCAAACAAGGCCTTGCGATAGGTTGTTTGCGCCGGTTAGGTTATTGTAAGCGCCTGTGCTTACCGAGAAATTGTACAAGAAACTTCTATTTGAAGCTTGTTCGGCGGCGGCATCTGTCCACGAACCGGTCTTATTTTGTCCAGTAAGGGTAAACGCGACTAGCGTAAAAAATAGGAGGGTAGATAGTCTTTTCATAATGTCCGTTTTTAAAAATTATTACCGAATGTACAGTAAATCGTTCAAACAGACCAACGAAGGACTCTGCTATTGCTCTATTTGAAGCGTTAAATACATAGAAGTGCTCATGGCATGAAATACTTTCCATTTGTTCTGCGCGCCAAATCGGTAATAGTGCGTTTCGCCAAAAGCAGGCATGTTCATGTTCATGTAAAAAGCATTTCCGCGCTGCGAGGCGCCTATCCATTCCACACTGGCCGCCACATCTTGGTTGAACACCAGATTGTACTGTTCAAGGTCAATTTCTACCCAGCCTTTTCGGAATTGTACGATCTCGCGTACAATCTGCTCGCTATGAAGCGGGCTGTGTGGCTTGCCGCCCTTGATGCTGTAAAACTGTATGCGCACCAACACGGTGTCGTAGTTGTTGCCGGCAATGAAGAAATGGAGTTTTTGCACCTGCGTTGTTTTCTTTCCCAGGTTAAAGCGCCTGCCTATGGAAGCACCAAGGTTCATGTTGGGCTCTGTGCTGATGGCCAAATTGGTTTTTATCCGGCTATTGGGCGACATGTTGCCTTTCTGCTTGGTCACCGTTTCTTTGTTCGATACCGAAACCTCGGGCAACAGAAAATCTTCTTTTACCAACTTAACCATGAGTGTTTCATTCATGCTTAGTTGATCTCTTCGAAACTCCCTGCTGCCATAGCCCATCATGGATATTCGCAGGTTTTGTTCCGCCGAAAGTTCGTTGGGAATGGTGAGCGAAAACTCTCCGTTGGCATTGGAAACCGTCCCCACCGAACTGTTCACAAAACCAATGTTGGCGTAGGCAATCGGTTGGTTTTCTTCGTTCAACACCTTTCCTTTTATCAGCGTTTGGGCGGGCAACAGCATGGCACAGAAAAGCGCGCAAAGAATTAGATTGAAAGTTTTCATTGTGCAGCTTGGTTTAGGCGTAGTTTCTTTTTCCAAATGCGTGTGTTGCGGGCAATAAAGAACGTGCCTATGAAGGTAGGCGCCAACCACACCACCCATGCCGGTTGCAGTTGAATATTGGTGACCAAGAAGGCGGTGAGCGTGGCAATGTAGGCACCTGATATCATCCCGATATGTCGAATGAGCCACATGCGGTTTCGGGGTTCGAAGTTTTCTTTTCGCTGAAATGTTCTCAAATCCTGAAGGACATTGATAAGCAGAATGAGCCCAAACACCAATTGCACCGAAACAAACAGCCGCTCTTGCAAGATCATGAAATAGGCGGGCCTGCCAATCATAAACAGCGACACGAGCAAAGCGGCCCACACCGGCGCCTTGTCTTTCCAGGTGGGGAGGTGGGCCTCCTTTAACCGGAAGTAGGTGATGGCCTGCTTGCCAGAATAGGTTAGATATAGCGTAAACAGGGCTACCGACAACAGGAAAACGTTCGGCTTAATGAAAGTCATTACAAGTGCCGAAACACCCACAATGTACATGGCCCATACGAACCATTTTCCTGATAAAAGATGTGTGCGGTTTCCTTTACGCGACGAGGCGGCAATAAGACCTCCAAACAGGGCCGTGAAACCGGCGGTGATGTGAATGATGAGAAAGATTGTGTGTACCATGATTTTTGAAATTTTCAGCAAACCTATGGGCGGCACCAATAGCGGAAAAATTTATGGGACAAGCGTCCGATATTTGGGAGGAATGGCAAAGGCTGGGACGAACGGCAAGCTTTCAGGGATGAATGACAAGCACTATATCAATCTACTTCGAATGCTTTCCACCATTTTTCGCGAAACCGGGATCTCAGCTTCGGTGTGCTTTAGGCGCAGTCGAAGGCCCTGCGCGTTACCTGAAAAATCAACTACCTGATCGAGATTGACCAAAAAAGCACGGTGCGTGCGCAGCAAATGCGGATGGTCGGCGCATTCTTTTTCCATATTGCTCAGGGTGGTGCGGAGCATGTGTTTTTTCAAGCCTTCATTACCCAGAAAATGGATGATCACATAGTTGTCTGCCGACTCGGCATATAGAAATTGGTGCACGGCCACTACAAAATCAGGTTCTTTCAGTTCGCTGCCAAAGGTCAATTGCTCAACAGGCATTTCTTGTTGTGGCGATTTTTGGTGTAGATCGCGATTCAGGTCCAGGGCCTGATGCAGAAACTTTTGGTTCAGGCGATTGAAGCGCACATAGATCATAAACGCAATGGGAAAGGCACCCACCCCAATGGTATAGAGCTGAAATTGAAGAAGTAAATCTATGGTAATGGGAAAGCGAAAGATCCAAGCGGAGTAAATCAAATTGAACAAGCCAATGAAACTGAGATGAATAAGGGTGAAAAGGAATTCGCGGCCAAGCGTCCAGTGTTGTTCTTCATAGAGCTTTTTGAAAAAATATCGCGATAAAAAAGTGAGCACGACCACGGTGGAGGTGGTAATGAGCCCAAAACCCAAGGTGACCAATAGCATCAAAAAGTGCCGTGAGCCTTGAATGCCAAAGGGCCTGAATAGGAATAGAAAAGCAAATACAAAAAGTCCCACAAAAATGGCCGAACGGATATTCGCTCGGGTGCTACTTAGCGGGTATGGCTCTTGTAAAAAAGGAATTTTGCCCATAGTGCCGTAAAGATGAATATTTCCACGAACATGTTTTCGTCTGCTTCAGATGATTACTTTGGTCATATCAAATTCTTGAAAATATTCTGAGAATGACCCCAGTACAGAAGTTTATCTATTGTTTCAAAAACTTTATACGCTGCCTTATGAGTAACAACTACCCATTAACAACCAACCATTTCATTGTGGAAATGGGAACTACACGAATTTCCTTTTCGGAAGTAAGCGGCCTCGACATTGATCATGAGCTACTTGAAAACCGCAGTGGAGATTCAAAAGTATCGTCACCTTTTGTGCTTCCGGGTGCGCGTAAGAGTGGGAGGCTCATTTTGCGTCGCGCCATGGTGCCCGGCGACAATGAATTTTACGAGTGGATCAACACGCTCACTTTTTCGAAAGTGGAGCGCAGGGATGTGGTCATCAAGCTTTTGAACGAATCGCATGAGCCTGAAATAACTTGGATTGTGAAAGAGGCGTGGCCTGTAAAACTTATTGGGCCTGTGCTCAATGCCAACAGTTGTGACATAGCCATTGAAACCCTTGAGCTTGCCTTCGAAAGCATGGAAATAAGAACTGCCTGAGGTCGTCAGGCAGTTCTATTGAAAATTCTAAATCTTAGGAGCAATTTATGCCGTCACTTTGGTGCTGTTGCCAAAGCGTTTGCGGTCTATTTCGTCCAGGTAGGTTTTTCTTAATCGAATAGATTGCGGAGTAACCTCCACCAGCTCGTCGGCCATGATGTATTCCAATGCTTCTTCTAGCGAGAATTTACGTGCAGGCGCAATGCGCACCTTGTCGTCAGCACCCGAAGAACGCATGTTCGATAGCTTTTTGGTCTTGGTAATGTTGATTACCAAGTCACCGGCGCGGTTGTTTTCGCCTATCACCTGTCCCATGTAGATGTCCTCACC
>CAZBBV010000057.1:3914-8864 GCA_964490025.1 uncultured Cryomorphaceae bacterium
CGGTCGCCTTTTGGCACCATGTTCAGCATTTCGCCTTTGCGCACAGCCACCATTTCCACAGCCTTACCGGCCACGTTTTCAGGCAGGTCAATGATCAGCTCTTCAATCGGTTCGCATTTCACTCCGTCAATCGATTTGTAGATCACCTGTGGCTGTCCGATTTGTAGCTCGTAGCCTTCTCGGCGCATGGTCTCAATCAAGATAGAAAGGTGCAACACCCCACGACCATATACCTGGAAAGAATCAGCACTTTCGGTGCGTTCTATGCGGAGGGCAAGGTTCTTTTCAATCTCTTTTTCCAGGCGCTCTTTGAGGTGGCGCGAGGTTACAAACTTTCCTTCTTTACCAAAAAACGGAGAATCGTTGATGGTAAAGCGCATGCTCATGGTAGGCTCGTCAATGGCTATGGTTGGCAGTGCTTCGGGAAGGTTAATGTCGGCAATCGTATCGCCAATTTCAAATCCTTCAAGACCGTTCACTGCAGCAATATCGCCGGCTTGTGCGCTATCGGTTTTCATTTTCCCCAATCCGTCGAAAAGGAAAATCTCTTTCACGCGGCTTTTTATTTGGGTGCCGTCGCGCTTAATGAGCATTACCGGGCTGTTTTCTTTCAAAACGCCACGGGTTACTCTACCTATGGCCATACGGCCGGTAAATGAGTTGTAGTCCAAGGAGGTTACGAGCATTTGAAGTGCGCCTTCGCTCACATTTGGTTCAGGCACGTAGTCAAGCACAGTGTCCAATAGGGCACTTATATCTTCTGTTTGCACTTTCCAGTCGGTGCTCATCCAGTTGTGCTTGGCCGAACCGTATATGGTAGGGAAGTTCAATTGCTCTTCGCTGGCGTCCAGGTTGAAAAATAGTTCGAAAACAGCTTCGTGCGCCGCATCCGGGTCGCAGTTTGGCTTGTCTACTTTGTTTACTACCACAATAGGCTTGAGGCCCAGTTCGAGTGCTTTTCCAAGCACAAAACGCGTTTGCGGCATGGGGCCTTCGAATGCGTCAACGAGAAGTAAAACGCCGTCGGCCATGTTGAGCACGCGCTCAACCTCTCCACCGAAGTCGGCGTGACCGGGGGTGTCGATAATGTTGATTTTTACTCCCTTGTACATCACGGACACGTTCTTCGACAGAATGGTAATTCCGCGCTCGCGTTCTAGGTCGTTGTTGTCAAGAATGAGTTCTCCGGTACTTTGGTTTTCGCGGAAAAGTTTACAGAAATGAAGGATTTTGTCTACCAGGGTAGTCTTTCCGTGGTCTACGTGTGCAATGATTGCAATGTTGCGAATAGCGGGCATATGTGCTTTTTTAAAATGGCTGCAAAAGTACACTTAATAAAGCGCAAAAGCACCATACCCTGAAAAGGTAATATTCACATAAAACAAAGTAGATAAATCAGATAGCTTTTCACTCCAACGGACAATCGACCCTAGATGGAATTTTCCTTTTTCGCTCCTTTGTTCAAGAGCAGAAAGGCGGCTGCTAGGGTAATGATGATCAGTAGTATGTACAAGCCGTAATTGTGTAGCCAATCTATGAGATCTTGAATGCGCGTACGAATCCAAAGAAAGTAGAGAATGCCAATAAGGATACTCGCCACACCGCTTATCAGGAAGTTCTTTTTTATTTCCAAAGATTTTATCCCACGGAGCAAACTGGAAAACAAGAAAGCCAAGACAACCACCAGTATTAAGGTGGTAAGCGCGCTTAGCACTATGGCATTCAGGTCCAAGTTGCGCGTGGCTAGTATTACCAGTTCGCACAAGAGAATGAGTACGAAGGCCATGCCTCTGTAATTTGGTTTTTTTACGGCTTTCGTACTCATAGTCTTGTGGTTTTTGAATGTGATTTCTTCAGAGGGGATTGCTTAGTTGCCAAATTTGAAAACACCACCTACATATACTCCCCAGAAGTTAAATGCATCTGAATCGAGCACAAAGTTGAATGGGATGGTCGCTCTCAAATCGATTTGGTCGGTGATAGGATAGCCGGCAACAACGCGGGGGGACACTCCGAATCGGGCTTCGCCATCTCCACTTCCGCTAAAGTTCATAATTCCAAGCCCTACGCCCGGCTCCAAATAGATGTCTCCAACTTCGGCCACATAGCTACCTACCAATAATGCATTGGTAATGTTCACGTCATCAACAGGAATAATAAATCCGAAAACATTAATTTCCTTGCCACTCAGTTTGAGCAACCCCACTTCTACACCAAGCTTAAAACTTTCATTCAATGAGTAATTGTACATAAAGTTAAAGCCGAAACCGGGTCCTAGTATTTCACTGGCATCCGAGTCGAACAATACACCGGTCATGCCTAGATTCAGCCCGGCTTCATGCTGTGCTTTCGCGTTAAAGTTTCCGAGCATTGCGCCCACTAAGAACAAGAGTGCTACTAGTTTTTTCATGTTTTTTTTGGTTTATGGTTATTTGATGCGCTAAAATAGAAAATGAATATACATTTCGACACGCTTAAATGATTTGCCAAACTCTCTTATTGGTCTATTTTTGCGCCTCAATTGAATAACCACACAACAGCAGCATCATGGGTGTATTAGTAGGTAAAGACTCAAAAATTATCGTTCAAGGCTTCACCGGTAGCGAAGGAACCTTCCACGCCGGACAGATGATCGAGTTTGGAACCAATGTAGTAGGAGGGGTTACACCCGGCAAAGGAGGTCAGGAGCATTTGGGTCGCCCGGTGTTCAACACCGTAAAAGATGCGGTGCAAAAAACCGGCGCTGATGTGTCCATCATTTTCGTACCACCGGCTTTCGCCGCAGATGCCATTCTGGAAGCTGCCGAAGGAGGCATCAAAGTTATTGTGACCATTACCGAAGGCATTCCTACTGCCGATATGGTTCAGGTGAAAGAATATTTGCGCAAGTTCGATTGCAGACTGATAGGCCCTAACTGCCCTGGGGTAATTACTGCTGGAGAGGCCAAGGTGGGCATCATGCCTGGTTTTGTATTCAAAAAAGGAAATATCGGAATCGTTTCGAAGTCGGGAACATTGACCTACGAAGCTGCTGACCAAATTGTAAAAGCAGGATTGGGTGTGACCACGGCCATAGGCATTGGCGGAGACCCCATTATCGGAACTACTACGAAAGAGGCAGTTGAACTCTTGATGAACAATCCTGAAACGCACGGTATCGTGATGATAGGCGAGATTGGCGGACAGATGGAAGCCGAAGCGGCCATGTGGATAAGAGACAATGCCACCAAACCGGTGGTTGGATTTATAGCCGGACAAACAGCGCCTAAGGGTCGCACCATGGGCCACGCAGGGGCTATAGTTGGCGGAGCGGAAGATACCGCCGAAGCCAAGATGAAAATTATGCGTGAATGCGGCATCCACGTGGTGGAATCGCCTGCACAAATTGGTTCCCGTATGGCTCAAGTCATCAAAGGATAAAATGAAACCCCGAGCAATCGGGGTTTTTTATTTCAATTGACCTAGATTTTTACCTTTGGTCGCATGACCGCAGTCCGCACCCTGATTTGTTTTTCCTTTCTTTTCCTCTCGTGTGCCGTGTTGGCGCAGGACAGGCAAATAAGCATTCGAAATACGAACAACGGAAAGTCTATTCGATTGATAGAGGGCGACTTCGCGCGATTCACTGTTCAAAATTCCTTCAGCATGCGCGGTCAGATTGAGCAACTACACCCCGATCATTTGGTGGTGCAGTCAGAAAAACTGCTCTATCCCGACATTTGGAAAATACGAACCTCCAACCCACATCTGGTAAGCAATGGGGTAAAACTCGCAGCGGCGGGCGTACTTTATGGAGCCATTGTATTTACCAATGGACTAATAAACAACGACGTTCCTTTGGTAAGCACCGGAACCTATTGGGTGAGTGGCTCTCTCATCACCGCCGGGGTGGTGATCATAAGCTTGGGGGTGCACAGCTACTCCACCAAAGACAAATGGAAAATAGAATACATTGACTTTACCAAACTAAATCAACCTTAAAACAGATCTTTTTTATGAAACTACTGGAAGGAAAAGTGGCAATCGTTACCGGTGCATCAAGAGGAATCGGGAAGGGAATTGCAGAGGCATTTGCTGCTCAAGGAGCAGATGTGGCATTTACCTATTTGAGCTCGGTAGAAAAAGCCGAGGCACTTACCAAAGAACTTTCGGCCCATGGCACACGCGTGAAAGGCTACCGTTCGGATGCCTCTGAATACCAGGCTGCGGAAGAACTTGCCAATCAGGTGCTGGCCGATTTCGGAAAAATAGATATCGTGATCAACAACGCCGGCATAACCCGCGACGGCTTACTGATGCGTATGAGCGAAGAGGATTGGGACACGGTAATGAAAGTGAACCTGAAATCAGTCTTCAACCTAACAAAAGCTGTTTTGCGCCCTATGCTCAAGGCCCGAAGTGGAAGCATTGTGAATGTGAGCTCGGTAGTGGGAGTGAAAGGCAATGCAGGACAAGCCAATTATTCGGCATCAAAAGCGGGAATACTTGGCTTTACAAAGAGTGTGGCGCTGGAACTTGGCTCGCGAAACATTCGCTGCAATGCCATTGCCCCGGGATTTATAGAAACTGAAATGACCGGCGCATTGGATGAAGCCACGGTACAAGGTTGGCGCGACGCCATTCCGCTAAAAAGAGGAGGGACCGTCGAAGATGTAGCCAACCTATGTCTATTCTTGGCTTCCGATATGTCCAGCTACATCACCGGGCAGGTGATCAATGTAGATGGCGGGATGCTGACGTAATACTGGAGTATAAACTGAGTTTAAGGAGGAAGGTGCGCATATGGAATTTATTACGGAATACCCTTTAGGATATTTGATTTTGATAATGGCTGCTTCGGCGGCCATTTCTGCTTGGCTATACAGGAAAGACAACATGCTGGAAGGCATCAGCCGCATTTGGATAGTACTGCTGGCCTTGGTTCGCTTTGTCATATTCAGCCTTATTGGC
>CAZBBV010000058.1:0-8856 GCA_964490025.1 uncultured Cryomorphaceae bacterium
TTTTTACCGGCAGGCCATCAAGAAAGATGAGGAACTTCGCGAAGAAATAATGCCCTATTTGGGTTTTGAATACAAATCTTTATTTCAATGGGAAAAAGCCATTGAATGCTACAAGGAGGTGTTAAAATTCGATCCGGACGACGAAATCGCCATGTTCAACATTTCCGATTGTTTCGAACGGGCTGAAAAGCGCGAAGAAGCCATTGCCCTGTTTAACGAGCTTGTAGACGCTTCTCCATTTAACGAAATTGCCTGGTATCAACTTTCGGTAGCTTACCGCAATAGCGATCAGTTGGACAAAGCCCTTTGGGCACTCGACTATTCTTTGCTTATTGACGAAGAATTCTACACCGCCATATTTGAAAAAGCGAGCATTTACGAAGAAATGGAGCGCTACGGAGAAGCCATCTTGTACTACAAAAACCTGATAGAGCAAGATTACCAAATACCTGCGCTCTACGTGCGCATTTCAAGTTGCTACTACGAGCTGAAAGACTTAAAAAATTGCCTTCTATATTCTACAAAAGCCACGCACGAAGACACAGAACAGCATGAGGCCTGGCAACTACGTGGCCTGGCCCTGTGGGAATCGGGCAAGTGGAACGAAGGCCTGGTTTACTTGAGAAAATCGGTAAAACTGAATTCAGGCGATCCTGACTACCACTTCATACTTGGAGAGAAGTTGATGGAAATAGAATTTTTCCAAGAGGCGGTCTATCATTTTAAGAAGGTGATGGAGCTTATGGAAGCCGAAGAGGAAGAATGGGTAGCCTACACAAAGGCCTTGTTTATGGCCGAGGAATATATTGACGCACTGGCCACTTCCAACATGGCGGTGGCTGCCATTGCCGACAATGCCAATCTTCACATGATGCGTGCAGCCATGCACTTGCTGGTGGGCGATAAGCAAATCGGTATAGATTCTTTCAAATTTGCCCTAGATTTGTCGCCCGACTCCATCCGGTTCATTCGTGAAAACTTCCCTGACCTAGTTGATTGGGAAGGGCTAAGCGACCTGGAAAATGAGTTTGGAGAAGATAAAATGTAATGGTAAAAAGCATCTCTCTTAGTCAATTCAATCAGTGGATAGCCGAAGGTAAAAAGGCCAAGCTCATTGACATCCGCGAAGCATATGAGTATCAAGAAGGCAACCTGACGGAATGGAACATTCCTATGGAGGAATTGATGGAAATTGCCTTCAACTGGCCCAAGGATGAAATTTTTGTGTTGTACTGTGGTAGCGGGAAACGCTCTTCGGCTGCAAGCTATATGCTGTCACGGCATGTGGGGCATGAACACATCTATTCCCTGGAAGGCGGCTACGAAATGAACGCACAATAATGAAATCAAGATTTTTTCTCTTTCTGAAAGGCATAGCCATGGGCGCTGCAGATGTGGTGCCCGGCGTGAGCGGCGGAACCATTGCCTTCATTAGCGGCATTTATGAAGAATTGCTCTTGAGCATTCGCTCCATCACGCCTGCCAACCTCTCCTTGATATGGAAAGAAGGTCTCGGCCCATTTTGGAAGGCCGTCAATGGGACTTTTCTGGCCGTTTTACTTAGCGGAATCTTATTAAGCATTTTTAGCTTGGCCAAGCTTTTTGCCTACTTGTTATCCAATCATCCTGTTCCGTTGTGGTCTTTTTTCTTCGGGCTTATTGTCGCTTCCCTTATTGTGGTTGGCCGCAAGGTTTCCTCTTGGGGATTGGCTCCCGTGCTTGCTTTTCTTAGTGGATTGATTATAGGCTATACCATTATCAGTAGCGTACCTACCGAAACCACTGAATCTCTTTGGTTTGTATTCCTCAGCGGGTCCATTGCCATTTGCGCCATGATATTACCCGGCATCTCCGGCAGTTTTATCCTTTTGCTTTTGGGTAAATACGAGTTTATGTTGCAATCCATTTCAGAAATGCGCATTCCAATTTTGGTCGTTTTTGGTTTGGGTTGCGTTTTGGGTTTGCTCAGTTTTGCCCGTCTACTCTCATGGATGTTCAGAAAATACCACGACATGACGGTGGCCTTAATGGTAGGTTTTATGCTCGGATCTTTGCCCAAAGTATGGCCTTGGAAAGAAGTTTTGGAGTGGCACACCAACAGCAAAGGCATTGATGTTCCGCTTGTTGAGAAATCTATTCTGCCTCAAAGTTATTCGGGTGATCCGCAAATTTTTCTGGCGATTGCCGCGGCATTAGTTGGTTTCCTTTTGGTTTATATCTTAGAAACGAAATTTTCCTCTAGGACTAAAGCATTATAACCCATGGCCACCCCACTTTCAACGAAATACTTATTGATAGTAGTCGTGAAAGGTATATTAATGGGAATAGCCAATGTGATTCCCGGGGTGAGTGGAGGCACAATCGCCTTGCTAACAAATATTTACCCCGATTTTCTACGCTCCCTTAGACGTTTTAATTTAAGGGCCCTGGGCTTTCTGATTAAAGGAAAATTTCAGGTCTTTTATACCTATGTCAACCTACCCTTTATTGGTGCGCTCTTCCTTGGCATCCTGATCAGCTTTTTCTCGCTTGCCAATATTTTCAGCTTTTTGTTTCGAGAGCATCCCATACTCATTTGGTCGCTATTCTTTGGGATCATATTGGCCTCTGTCTATTTTATTGCCATTTTGGTTACGCGGTGGACATGGCGCGAAATGGTCTTTTTCGGAATTAGTGCGCTTATTTCCTTTTCGCTCGGATTCCTTCCCGGGGCACAAGAAAATCATCATCCGCTTTTTATCCTACTATGTGGCGTGGTCAGCACCTCGGGCATGGCTATTCCCGGGCTAAGCGGGTCTTTTCTTCTTATCCTGATGGGAAATTACAAGTTGCTGATGATTGATTCCATTGCCATTTTCAATCCATGGTACATTTTCTTGTTCGCTGTTGGTTCGGTAGTGGGTTTGGTCAGTCTCTCCAGCTTGTTGTCTTACATTCTTCGCACCCACTACAACCAGTTGATGGCCGTGCTGGCAGGTTTTGTACTAGGGAGTCTCATCATTATTTGGCCATGGCAAAGGCCTCTTGAAACGATTATGAGCGCTGCAGGTATCGAAATTGTGACCCGCTATGAACGCTATTTCCCGGCTGATTGGGATGGCTATAATCTTACTGCTTTATTGATCATAGTTGCCGGGGCGGCGAGCATTTGGCTATTGGAAAAGCTGGCTAAGAAAAAGGCATGATGAATTACTGCGTCATAGGTTTTCCCTTAAGCCATAGCTTTTCGCCCAGCTACTTTCAAAGAAAATTTGAAGCGCTTCAACTATCCGATTACCACTATTCGGCTTGCGAACTGGGCAATATTGCGCATGTAAAAGCCCTGATTGAAAGCAAGCATCTGTCGGGCTTCAATGTCACGATTCCCTACAAGCGCGACATCATGACTTTTATGGATGAAATCGACGCAACCGCCTCGGAAATAGGAAGTGTGAACTGTGTAAAGGTTTATTGGGATGGAAATAATTTTCGTACGAAAGGATTCAATACAGACTGGATTGGATTTACGCATCTTTTGAATAAGCTGAAAACAAAACCCAAAAACGCTTTGGTGCTGGGTACAGGTGGGGCGGCCTCCGCCATACATTTTGCGCTGCAAAAGGCCGGGATCAGCATCACCTCGGTAAGCAGAGAAAAATCTTCCGGCAATTTCACTTACTCCGAAGTAGATGAGAACCTATTGAATTCCATAGACTTAATAGTAAACACAACGCCGTTGGGCATGTATCCGAACACCAATCAAAAGCCGGAAATTCCATATCATTTTCTCAGTCCTAGGCATGCGCTTATCGACCTGATATACAACCCCGAATCGACTGCTTTTCTGAATGAAGGAAAGCGAATGGGTTGTGAAACTGTTAATGGATTGGAAATGCTTCACATACAAGCAGAAGCATCTTGGGAAATCTGGATGTCGCCTCAATTGTAATTCTTACTTTTGTGACCCTTGAAAATGAAGAGGCATGAAAGAAGAAAATGAGATGGATGTGAAGCACGAAGAGCAATCGCTGGAAAACAGTTCTGCAGCACACGAAGAAACGGCCACCCCGCAGGAAACTTCGGCGGAAGCGGTAAATGAAGTGGTGAATGAAAACACTGAAGAAGAACAAGCACCCGCTGTAGAAGTGCCGGTGGAAGAAGCCTCAGCAGAAGTTGTAAATGAAAAAGCAGAGGAATCTAGCGCTTCGTCTGAAGAAACGCCAATAGAAGAGGTACCTGCCTTGGAGACAAGCGAAGAGAAAATGGTTGAAAAGACCAGCACTGCGCATCACGAATTTGTGGACGACCATGAAGAGGACGACCACGAAGAGGAAGAAGAATCTGATAAAGGGAAAGATGGAAGTGCCGCAGAAGACGCTGCTCAAGAAGTTGTGGCATTGCCCAAGCTAGAAGACCTGGAGCCTGAGGCTTTGCTTGCGCTTGCATTGAAAGTGTTCCAAGACGAACCGCTGCAGCGCATTGGTCGCAAAATGGACGAGATAAGCCAGGTTTTCTTTGCCAAACTCAAAGAAGTAAGAGACGAAAAGCTTCATGCGTTCAAAGAAGAAAATGGTGACGCGCTAGACTTCGAATGGGAACATCCGCTTCGTCAGCCATTTAAAGACCTGATCAACAATTTCCGCAAGGCAAGAGAGAAATTTCAAAAAGAACTGGATGAAGTTCTACAGGCCAATCTGAGCCGTCGTGAGCAACTGATTGAGCAACTGAAAGAACTCATTCACAGTAGAGAAGAGTTTCATAAGGTCATTGACCAATTCAAAGCCATACAAGAAGCATGGCGCGAAGCGGGACAAGTGCCCAGAACAGCCTCTAGCGACCTTTGGCGCAACTACCATTTTCACCTAGAGAATTTCTACGATTACTTGGATCTAAACAAGGAATTCCGCGATTTACATTTTCAAAAAAACCTTGAATTCAAGGAAGACTTGATCAGACGTGCGGAGGCACTTTTGGAAAAATCGAGCATCAAAGAGGCTTTTAGGGAACTGCAAAGCCTGCATAAAATCTGGAAAGAAGAATCGGGACCTGTGTCGCCCGAACTACGGGAAGATGTATGGCAGCGATTTAGTGCCGTTTCGAAAAAACTACACGAAAAAAGGCAGGAATACTTCGAAAAAGTAAGTGAAAAACATGCCGCCAATTTTGAATTGAAGTCGGCCATTTGTGAAAAAGTTGAAGCGCTCCACCAAAGCCTGCCCGACAGCCACAAAGGCTGGCAGGACTTGATGGAAACGCTGAAAACCATCAACGACGAGTATCGCAAAATTGGTCGCGCTGGCGATAAGGAAAACCAAGAAGTTTGGGAGCGCTATCGCGCGGCGCTCAACCATATAAACAAAGAGAAGAACCAGTTCTACTCAGTGCTAAAGGATGCCTACAAGGACAACCTGAACAAGCGTCAGGAATTGATTGAAAAGGCCGAAGGCCTGATGGACAGCAACGACTGGAAGGCCACTACTGATGCCTTGAAGAAGCTACAAAGAGAGTGGAAAGAAATTGGTCCGGTGCCCGCGAAATTGAGCCGCAAAACCTGGGATCGCTTTCAAAAAGCCTGCAACAGCTTTTTTGCCAGAATGAAGGAACACCGCGAGGTAGAAGACGCCACTTACGAAGAAAACTACAAGCAAAAGGAATTGCTTTTGGCAGAATTGGAAGCCCTGGCTCCAAGTGGCAATATGGAGCAAGACAAATCCGTGCTAAAAGAACTCATGACCCGTTGGAGGGCTGTGGGCTTTGTGCCGCGCAGTAAAATGGGCATAGAAAACAATTTCCAGAAATTGCTGAACCTGAAGATGAACAAGCTGGGCGGCAAAGGTCATTCGGACCGTGTTCGTTTTGAAACCAAAGTGGAAATTCTTCAGGCACAGGGAAATAAGAAAGAGATTTCAAGTGAGCTCAGCCAGCTAATGCGCCGCATTCGTGAGGTGGAAGATGAGCTGAAGCAAATGGAAGCCAACAGCCTCATGTTTGCCAACACAGGGAACAAGAAGAATCCTATGCTGGAAATGATCGAGAAGAAAATTGAACAACAACGCGACATGTTGAAGCAATTGCTCGAGCAAAAGAAAATGATGGACCTAGCCATGCGTCCCAAGCCTGCAGCTGAAGAAGCGCAAGAAGACAATCCTGAGTCAAAAGAGGAATAACAATGGAGTTCAAGCTGGTATCGGACTTTAAGCCCACCGGCGACCAACCCGAGGCCATTCGACAACTCGTAGACGGATTGGCACAAGGGGCTCCCGCACAAGTGCTTTTGGGCGTTACCGGCAGTGGCAAGACCTTTACCATTGCCAATGTGATTGAGCGTGTGCAGCGCCCCACCCTCGTTTTGAGCCACAACAAAACACTGGCGGCCCAGCTTTATGGCGAGTTCAAGCAGTTTTTCCCAGAAAATGCGGTGGAGTATTTTGTGTCGTATTACGACTATTATCAGCCCGAAGCTTTTATTCCCGTTACCGGGACCTACATTGAAAAAGACCTATCGGTAAACGACGAAATAGAAAAACTGCGCCTCAGCACCACCACTGCCCTACTCTCCGGACGCAAGGATGTGATTGTGGTGGCTTCGGTTTCGTGCATCTACGGTATTGGCAATCCCACGGAGTTCAACAACACGGTTATCAACATCCAAGAAGGACAAACCATCAGTCGTGATAGGCTTTTGCACCAACTGGTGGCTGCGCTGTATAGCCGCACGGAGCGCGACTTCACTCGTGGTACTTTTCGGGTAAAAGGCGATACCGTGGATGTGTTTCCGGCTTATGCCGACAGCGCGTTTCGGGTATCCTTTTTTGGAAATGAAATAGAGGAAATTCAGTCCTTTCAGCCGCACGACAATAAGTTTGGCGAGCGCTTCGATCAGTTGACCATTTTTCCGGCAAACATATTTGTGACTTCGAAAGAAACCCTCAACGGCGCCATTCGTCAGATTCAGCTGGACCTTGGAAAGCAGGTGGAATATTTCAAAGAAATAGGAAAACCGCTGGAAGCCAAAAGACTGGAAGAGCGCACCAATTTCGACTTAGAAATGATTCAGGAACTGGGCTATTGCTCAGGAATTGAAAACTATAGCCGCTATCTGGATGGCCGAAACCCTGGCGATAGACCCTTCTGCCTACTCGATTATTTCCCTGACGACTTTCTGATGGTAATTGACGAAAGCCATGTGACCATCCCGCAAATCAGGGCCATGTATGGCGGCGATCGTTCGCGAAAAATCAACTTGGTAGAATACGGCTTCCGCCTACCGGCTGCCATGGACAACCGCCCATTGAAGTTCGAGGAATTTATGGGCATCCAGAATCAAACGATCTATGTGAGCGCCACACCGGCCGAGTTCGAATTGCAAGAAAGCGAAGGTGCTTATGTGGAGCAGGTCATCCGTCCGACCGGATTGCTCGATCCGCGCATTGAGGTGCGGCCATCTCTCAATCAGATTGACGACCTGCTGGAAGAAATAAGAATTAGGGTAGAAAAAGACGAACGTGTGCTGGTGACCACATTGACCAAGCGCATGGCCGAAGAGCTCACCAAATACCTTACCCGCTACGACATTCGCTGTCGATACATCCATTCGGATGTCGACACGCTGGAAAGGGTCGAAATTTTACGCGACTTGCGACTTGGTGTTTTTGATGTGCTCATTGGTGTGAACCTGTTACGTGAAGGACTCGACCTTCCGGAAGTTTCACTTGTAGCGGTGCTTGACGCCGACAAAGAAGGCTTCCTACGTTCGGAGCGATCGCTAACACAAACGGCAGGACGCGCTGCGCGAAACCTCAACGGCTTGGTGATTTTTTATGCAGACAAGATTACCCAAAGCATGAAAAAGACCATGGATGAAACGGAAAGGCGACGGGAAAAGCAGTTGCTCTACAACGAGCTGAACAATATAACACCTACTCAGATTGTGAAAAGTAGGGAGAGCATACTGGGGCAATCGTCTGTGGCAAAATATCATGATGAAGCGATAGTCGCACCATTGGCCGCAGATCCCGTGATTGGCTACATGACTGCCGAACAGTTGCAGAAAAGCATCAGCAACACCCGTAAGCAAATGGAAGCCGCGGCCAAAGAACTGGACTTTATGGCCGCAGCAAAATTCCGCGACGAGCTAAAAGTGCTAGAAGAAACCCTGAAAAGCAAGCAATAAAAAAGCGAAAGCAGTCACCCGCTTTCGCTTTATCCTTTAACCAATTTTCCCTGTTACTTAAATCGATAGAACAAGCTTATCTCGCCCAAGGCGTGGAAGATGGTTTGGTCGTAGTAATAATACCCGTTTGGATCTTCTACATAATCGTTGTCCATCAAGAAGCCCAATCCGAGAGAAAAGTTGATTCCCAGATTCTGGTTGAAATTGAGCTTGAAGCCGTTCATCACATAGGCAGAAACATGGTTATGGTCTTCTTCCGTGGATATGTATTGACCGGTTATCGGGTCGTAGTAGTCCATATAAACCTGACGGTTGCTGTACATAAACATTGGCCCTGTGTAGTAAGAAATCTTTCCTTGACCGAATGGGTAAACGAAAATTCCCAGTCCGGCTCCGTAGTTGTTTGGCCTATCCAAGTAGCTGGAACTTTGTGCTAAGCCAATACGCACCGGGATATAGAGCGAAACAGCATTGTCCTCTGTTAAAATCCTCTCATAGATAAAAGAGAAATTCAGCGTGGATAAATCAAAATAATTGTAGCCCACTAGGTTTCTTCCGGCTACATTATAATTTGAACCAATGCCCTTGGGAGCAAATTCTTTTGCGGTGCTCTTGGCCATGCCGATTACGCCGGCCTTGGAAGCGGCGTAGTTTGCCTGGCCAGGCTGGCAGCGGATGCCGTTGATGCTGGACACATTGACAAT
>CAZBBV010000059.1:0-8673 GCA_964490025.1 uncultured Cryomorphaceae bacterium
ATAAAAACCATGCGCCGTAAAAGTTATTCCCTGCGCGTATTCAGGTCGGCTAAATTGCTTGATCATTTCCTCAGATCCTTCGTAGGCATAGGGTGTAGCCCAAGACTCCATCCAATTAAGCTCCCCTTTTACCAATCCTTCCAAATCACGAACAGAGGATTTATGTCGGTAAAATTGAAGTAGGCCGTCCAAACCAACGGCGTATTTTGAAACCACGGTGCTGTCCACAACAATCTCCGGTCGCACGGCGCCTGAAGTTCCAATTCGTATCAGTTTTAATTTGGTCAGTTCGCTTTTTTCCGTTCTATTTTCAAGGTCAATATTCACCAGTGCGTCCAGTTCATTGAGCACTATATCAATGTTGTCAATACCAATTCCGGTGGAAAGCACCGTAACGGTTTTCGTTCCAACCCGACCAAAACAAGAAACAAACTCGCGGTTGGCCACTTCGGCAAAAACTTCATCTAGGCGAGCGGAAATCATTTTCACCCGCCCAGGATCGCCAACTAAAATGACGTAATCGCCTATCATTTGGGACTTTAAATGAAGGTGAAAGATGCTCCCGTCTGCATTAATGATTAATTCGCTTTCTGAAATTCTCCTCATTTAATAAATGCTAATTTTGGCACCCAAAACTATCCATTTTATGAGTGAAAGCCCTATGACCATTCTTGTTCCTGTCGGATTTGCTGAACAATCGTTAATTGCCCTTGAGCAGGCCATGAGCTTTGCGGGCCGCCTGAAAGCCAAAGTAGTACTTCTCACTGTGATGGAAGAGCCTAGAGGGGTGATCATGGAGTGGTTTGACGACAAGGTAAAAATGGCCGAGTTAAAAGCCGAACTCAAGGATAAGGTTGAATTATTGGCCGAAGAGCAAGCTGCAAAAAGCGGCCTCGAGGTGGAAGGATTGGTGGCTACCGGAAGCATTTATGAAGAAATAGTGCGAGTGGCCGATCTTATTTCTGCCGATTTGATCATCATGGGTACCGACGGTGCGCCAAAAGGATTGGTGAAAAAAATGATCGGATCGAATGCCTATCGGGTGGTGTCGAGCGCCGAAATGCCTGTAATCACCATCAAAGGTACGGACCACCGCGTTGGTATTCAGAACATTGTTCTTCCGCTGGACCTTCAAAAGGAGACCAAACAGAAGGTTGGAAGGGCCATCAAAATTGCCCGTCAATTCAATTCAACCATTCATGTGATAAGCGTGAGCCCAACGGATGACGAGTTCATAGTGAATCGACAAATACGGAACCTGAACCAGGTAGAAGAAGTCATCCGTTTGCAAGGTGTGAATGTGCTTTCTAAGCTTCTCCTTCCGGAGGAAACGAGCAACATTAGCCGAATGGTGGTGGGTTATGCGAAGGAGATAGACGCGGATTTGATTGTAATCATGACCCAACAGGAAACTGATTTTACCGACTATTTTATCGGTAGCACCGCGCAACAGATCATTTATCATTCGCGCATTCCGGTGATGAGCATTAGGCCCATTCCCAGCGGCGATATTTCGATTGACATTCCCGGTTTCGGCGTATGACGGCAGAAATCATCACCATTGGTGACGAAATTCTGATCGGCCAAATTGTGGACACAAACTCTGCTTGGCTTGGCGCGGAGTTAGATTTTCTAGGAGTTTCTCTTAAAAACATAGTCTCCATCTCCGATTCTGAACAAGCAATCATGGATGCGTTGAGCTTGGCACACAGCCGCGCCGATCTGGTGCTCATTACCGGAGGACTTGGGCCAACCAAAGACGACATTACCAAGTTGACATTGTGTAAGTATTTCGGAGTTCCACTGCGCTTTGATGAAAGCGTCTATCAGGATATTGAAGTCTTGTTCCGTTCAAAAGGGAGAAAGATCAATGATTTGAACAGAAACCAAGCAGAACTTCCTTCCAATTGCGAGGTATTGCCAAATAGAAGAGGCACCGCACCAGGGATGTGGTTTTATGAGAATGGCAAAGTAACCGTGAGCATGCCTGGCGTGCCTTATGAAATGAAGGAGATCTTTTCTCAAGAGGTCGTACCCCGACTCAAGAAGCAGTTCAATCTTCCATTTATCTATCACCGTACGCTGCTCACGGTTGGAATCCCTGAATCGGTTCTCGCCGATAAAATTTCCGAATTCGAAGACAATTTACCTGAACAAGTAAAACTGGCCTACCTGCCTTCTTTGGGCCAGGTTCGTCTGCGATTGTCTGCGATTAGCCAAAGCGAATCAGAAGCAAAGGCATTGGTAAATGATCAAGTAGACCAGTTGATGCCATTGATTGCGCGTTATTATTTTGGTGAGGGCAGTACCACGCTCGCACAAGCAATTGGGCAATTGTTGATGGAGAAAAAGATGAAATTATCCCTTGCCGAAAGCTGCACAGGAGGTCAAATTGCCCACATGGTTACATCAGTTCCCGGTAGTTCGGCCTATTTTATGGGAGGCGCGACCACCTACAGCGAGGCATCAAAGGTGAAAATTCTCGGGCTTGATTCCACAATCATTCAGAAGCACGGTGTAGTGAGTAAAGAAGTGGCAGAAGCAATGGCGCGAGGAGCCCGCGAGCGTTTTGGTGCGGATATCGCGCTGGCAACCACCGGAATTGCAGGTCCTGATGGTGGCGCGGAGGAAACCCCTGTTGGCACCATTTGGATAGCTCTTTCGACCGAAAGTTTCACCTTTTCGAAGCGATATTCCTTCTCAAACGATCGCGCCATGAACATCCAACTAGGAGCCAATACCGCTTTGAACATGCTGCGAAAATATTTGGTAGGGATAGATTTGAAGGATTGAAAAATATTATGATATTTGCCGTCCAATTTTTAGGGACGAATAAAGCGCATAAAGATGTCACGTGTTTGCCAAATAACAGGAAAGAAAGCCATGGTTGGTCACAATGTTTCCTTCTCCAACAAGAAGAACAAGAGACGTTTTGAGATAAACCTTATCAAGAAGAAATTTTACCTTCCGGAGGAAGATGCATGGGTGGTACTTCGCGTATCTACCAATGGTCTTCGCACCATCAACAAGAAAGGAATAGGCCCGGCGCTTAAAGAAGCCCGCGAAAAAGGCTTTATCTGATTCTTGTCAGGAATATAGTATTTTAGGCCGCCTCTATGGCGGCTTTTTTATTCACACTTAATTCACTCTCCAATGAAGAAATTAATTTTAATGCTCGCTTTCACAGGGATATTGTTGTCACCCTCGTGCAAGAAAGAAGATCCAATTACTCCGGTTAAGAAGTTTATGGAAGCCTTTCCTTTTGTGGGCGTATCTAACCTGTCTACCTACATTCTTTATTTGCAAAACAACCCGATTGATACCGCCACTACACTAAAAATTGTGAGTGAACTTGAAGGCAACTACGAGGTAGAGCTATCATTTATTGGTCAACAAGAAAGCACAATTCTCACAACAGACGGCGTTTGGCTGTACCGCTATGATAAAGGCGAAACTATTGCCTCAGCCATCCGAATTTACAAGAAGAACGGCACCCAAGGCGAAAGCTGGACAGATGTTTTGGATGGCGACTCCATTGTGAATACCATAACCCATGCGGGGATGACTAAGGTGGTTCACGCAGGTTCATTCGTGGTTGATCGGGTAATTCAATACGCCATTGGAAGCACGGATACTTCTGTAGTTTTCATCAATTCGGAAGAGGGTATTATCGCTCAAGAGTTTGTAGCAGGGCCACTTTCCTTTAGTCTAGAACTTTATAGCAAGAATTTCTAACAAAACCCTTTGGGTATATTACAAGAAATTCTACTTTTGCGCACCCATATAAGATAGAGCCATGGCAAAGAAAGGAAATAGAGTACAGGTAATTCTTGAGTGCACCGAGCACAAGACTTCGGGCGTACCCGGAACTTCGCGTTACATCACTACGAAGAACAAGAAGAATACGCCTGATCGTATTGAAAAGAAAAAGTATAATCCAATCCTGAGACGCGTAACCGTTCACAGAGAAATTAAATAAGATAACAGATGGCAAAGAAGACCGTTGCAACCCTTCAGAAGGGTGAATCAAAGAACTACACCAAGGTGATCAAAATGGTGAAATCGCCTAAAACAGGCGCCTACTCTTTCAAAGAAGAGGTGGTGACCAAAGATAAAGTGAACGATTTCTTTAACTAATCGTTTCGGAAACAACGTACAGGCCACTTCGTTTGAAGTGGCTTTTTTATTTTCAGACATTTGAAGCAATTGGAAAACCTTATGTAATGGGATTTTTTAGCGGAATATTTGGCAAAGAAAAAAAGGAGAAACTCGATCAGGGTCTAGAAAAAACCAAGGATTCGTTTCTCAGTAAGCTCGGTCGTGCTGTGGTGGGCAAGACCACCGTGGACGCTGACGTTCTGGATGAGCTTGAAGAAGTGCTTGTAAGCTCGGACGTAGGAGTAGAGACCACCCTGCGTATCATAGAAAGAATTGAAGCCCGCGTGGCAAAGGATAAATACCTAGGCACCGCAGAGCTGAACAGGATATTGAAGGAGGAAATTGCCGAATTGCTGCTGGAGAACAAAGTTGAAGACGGCAACGATTTTGAATTGCCCAATGGAGTAAAGCCCTATGTGATTATGGTGGTGGGGGTGAATGGTGTTGGGAAAACCACCACCATAGGAAAGCTTTCACAGCAGTTTAAGCAATCAGGAAAGAAAGTGGTTCTAGGCGCTGCGGATACATTTCGAGCGGCGGCCATAGACCAATTGGACGTGTGGGCCAAGCGAGCGGACGTGCCCATTGTGAAACAAAAAATGGGCGCCGACCCGGCTTCGGTGGCCTACGATACCGTGCAAAGCGCCGTGACGCAAGGGGCAGATGTGGTGATTATTGACACCGCAGGACGTCTACACAACAAAGTGAACCTGATGAACGAGCTGTCGAAGATAAAGCGTGTGATGGAAAAAGTGGTGCCCGGCGCGCCACACGAAGTGCTGCTTGTGTTGGACGGCAGCACCGGTCAGAATGCCTTCGAACAGGCCAAACAATTCACCAAAGCAACAGACGTCACCGCACTGGCCATTACCAAACTGGACGGGACTGCACGTGGCGGTGTGGTGATTGGCATTTCCGATCAGTTTCAAATTCCGGTGAAGTATATCGGCGTAGGCGAGGGCATCAATGATCTTCAGGTGTTCAACCGATTCGAGTTTGTGGATTCATTTTTCAAAAGCTAAGCATGCGCACCAAAACAAGAAAGAAATACCGCATCAATGTAATTACGCTCGGCTGTTCGAAGAATGTGTACGACAGTGAGATACTGATGGGGCAACTAAAAGCCAACGGCAAAGACGTGATTCACGAAGCGCCGGAGGAACGCGGAGATATTGTGGTGATCAACACCTGCGGGTTTATTGACAACGCCAAGGAAGAGTCAATCGAAACCATATTGCGTTTTTCAGAGAAGAAAGAGGAAGGCGCCATTGATAAGCTTTTTGTTACCGGCTGCCTCTCGGAACGATACAAGCCCGATTTGGAGCGCGAAATTCCGAATGTGGATCAATATTTCGGCACGCGTGATCTGCCCAAACTACTAAAAGCACTGGGCGCCGACTACAAGCACCAATTGGTGGGCGAACGCCTTACCACCACGCCCATGCATTACGCCTATTTGAAAATAAGCGAAGGTTGCGACCGTCCCTGTTCGTTTTGCGCCATCCCGCTCATGCGTGGCAAGCACCGCAGCACGCCTATCGAAGACTTGGTGAGCGAAGCCAAAAAACTCGCAGCCAAGGGTGTGAAAGAATTGATACTCATTGCGCAGGATTTGACCTACTACGGTCTCGACCTGTATGGCAAAAGAAACCTGGCCGAACTGCTGCGAGAGTTGGTGAAAGTGGAAGGCATTGAATGGATTCGTCTGCACTATTTATTCCCGGCCGGATTTCCGGAAGATGTGCTAGACGTGATTCGCGAAGAACCCAAAGTGTGCAACTACATTGACATTCCACTGCAACACATCAGCGATTCGGTGCTTAAATCCATGAAGCGTGGCACCACCTTCGAGCGCACAAACCGATTACTGGAATTGATGCGCGAAAAAGTTCCGGGTATTGCCATCCGCACCACCATTATTGTGGGTTATCCAGGTGAGACGGAAGAAGATTTCCGAATATTGAAAGAATGGGTAAAGGCTCAGAAGTTCGACCGCTTGGGTGTATTTACCTACAGCCACGAAGAGAATACCACCGCCTACGAATTGGTGGATGATGTACCCATGGAAACCAAGCAGCTACGCGCCAACGAAATCATGGAGTTGCAGCAAGAGATAAGCCGCGAGATAAATCTTGCCAAAATTGGAAATGAGTATAAAGTGCTCATTGACCGCAAGGAAGGCGACTACTACATAGGCCGCACAGAGTGCGACTCACCTGACGTGGACAACGAAGTGTTGATTCCGGCCGCGGATGTTTACCTCAAGATTGGCGACTTCGTTCAGGTGCGCATCTACGACGCAGAGGAGTTCGACCTATTCGGCGAGGCCTTACCCGTTTGATCTGAAAAACTCAGCATAAGCGCGTTGCAAGCCTTCCCGGTGATCGGGATGCGCAATGTTGGTGAGCAGTTCCGCCCTTTGGCGAATATTTTTCCCGTACAAATGCGCTACGCCATATTCCGTAACCACGTAATGCACGTGCGCACGGGTGGTCACCACGCCGGCCCCTTGCTTCAAGAAAGCCGAAATGCGACTTTCTCCTCGTGAAGTTGTACTCGGCAGGGCAATGATGGGCTTACCCCCCTCGCTTAACGACGCTCCGCGAATAAAGTCCATTTGACCTCCCACGCCTGAATACATGCGTGTGCCAATAGAGTCGGCGCACACCTGCCCGGTGAGGTCCACCTCAATGGCACTGTTGATGGATACAGCTTTTTTGTTTCGGCGGATGATGGTTACGTCATTTACAAAGGAAATATCGCGCATTTCCACCATGGGGTTGTCGTCTATAAAGTCGTAGAGGCGCTTTGAGCCCATTACAAATCCGGCAACGATTTTTCCTTTGCGCACCGATTTTTCGCTACCGGTGATGACCCCATTTTTCACTAGGTCAATCACTCCATCCGAAAACATCTCTGTGTGAATACCCAGGTTTTTATGCCCGCCCAATTGTGCCAACACCGCATCCGGTATGGCACCAATGCCCATTTGCAGGGTGCTTCCATCTTCGATCAATGAAGCCACATATTTGCCTATGCGGCGTTCCACATCTGTTACCGGGCGAGGTGGATGCTCATGAATCGGGTAATCCACATCCACTATGGCGTCAAATTTTGAAATGTGCAGCATGCCGTCGCCCAGGGTGCGGGGCATGTTGGGGTTTATTTCAGCAATCACGTATTTGGCACATTCCTGCGCAGCAAAGCTGGCATCAATGGAGGTGCCCATGGAGCAATAGCCATGCTTGTCGGGTGGGCTCACCTGAATCATGGCCACATCCAAAGGCAAGATGCCGCGACGGAACAAATTGGGCACCTCGCTCAAAAATACCGGTACGTAAGAAGAGCGATTGACACTAATGGCCTTTCGCACATTAATGCCGATAAACAGGGCGTTTACCCAAAAGCTGTCTGCCATTTCGGGTTTGGAATAAGGCGCTTCGCCCTCGGTGTGCAGTTGCACAATTTCCACGTCGCGCAACTCCTTGTGGCGGGCGGTCATGGCGGCAATTAGTTTTTGTGGGGCGGCGGCTACGCTATGAATAAAAACGCGGTTGCCGGATTGGATGAGCTTTACGGCCTCTTCGGCGGTGGTGTTGTTGTACTTGATCATTTCAATTGGTTCTTAAAAACATAAATGAGGAAAAGCGAAACCACAATCACCAGTAATATCAGCCACACGCGGCGGTAGTTTTGCTTATACAGGGCACTGTCCTTTGTGTAGGCCCAAACCAAATAGCCAATGAAGACCAAAGCGAAAATTCCTGCGAAAATCCAATGGCCGGTGGTGATGTTGTTCATGCTTTTTGTTGCTTTAACGGCGTAAAATTAGCCTTAAATTTAGCCGGTAGATATGTCAAATGTCATGTGATTATGACTTTGTCAGGCTTACCCATGTAGAGAACAAATAGATTGCTATAGCACAAACAGTTAAGATGAAAAGACAAATAGAGCATGTGGCCAAATTCCACGACACTTTCGGGATTGCCAACGAACATGCGCCCACCGCCAACATTCCTATGGAGACCATTCTGCTGCGATACAAGCTGATGCGCGAAGAAAACGAAGAATACCTGGAGGCAGCGCAGGCGGGCAACTTGGTGGAAGTGGCCGACGCCCTGGGCGATTTGCTTTACATACTTTGTGGCACCATACTCAGCCATGGCCTGCAGCACAAAATAGAAGAAGTGTTCGAAGAGATACAGCGTAGCAACATGAGCAAGCTGGATGCCGACGGCAAGCCCATCTACCGCGAAGACGGGAAAGTGTTGAAAAGCGAGTTGTACTTTCGGCCCAACATTAAAGCCATTCTGGAAGCGTGATAGAGATCATTAAACACAGCGCCGCCGACGAAGACTATTTCGGTATGGCCCGCATGGTGCGTACCCGCGTTTTCATTGAAGAGCAGCAGGTGAGCTTCGCTGAAGAGTTCGACCACGAAGACAGCAGCCACCACTATTTATTGGTAGAAAATGGCGTCCCAAAAGCCACCGGACGCTGGCGCGAAACCGACAA
>CAZBBV010000060.1:0-8669 GCA_964490025.1 uncultured Cryomorphaceae bacterium
ATTGAGCTCGATTGCCGAAAATTTGGACAAAGCGTCGATATTTTTGATGAAACAGATATTGAATTTTAAGCCATGATCAATAAAGTAATATCAGGAGCCGAAGCAGGAATTGATGGACTGAAAGATGGCATGACCGTCATGTTTGGCGGCTTCGGACTCTCCGGCATTCCGGAAAATTCCATTGCGGCCATTCGAAAAAGCGGCGTGAAAAACCTTATCTGCATTTCGAACAACGCCGGAGTGGATGGATTTGGCTTGGGCTTACTGCTCGAGACCCGGCAAGTGAAGAAAATGATATCGAGCTATGTAGGCGAAAACGACCTTTTTGAGAAACTGATGCTTAGCGGAGAACTGGAGGTGGAGCTTATTCCTCAAGGAACTTTGGCCGAACGAGCGCGTGCCGCGGGTGCCGGAATTCCTGCATTTTTTACCCCCGCAGGCTATGGCACAGAGGTGGGCGAAGGAAAAGAGGTGCGCATATTCAATGGCAAACCACATATTTTGGAGCATGCATTTCAAGCCGATTTTGCCTTTGTGAAAGCCTGGAAAGGCGATACGGCCGGAAACCTGATTTTCAAAGGAACGGCACGCAACTTTAATCCACTGATGGCTATGGCCGGAAAAATAACTGTGGCTGAGGTAGAAGAGTTGGTGCCTGCAGGCGATTTAGACCCCAACTTCATTCACACCCCGGGCATATTTGTGCAACGCATCTATCAAGGACATCATTTCGAAAAGCGCATAGAGCAACGAACAGTGAGGCAAAGGGCTTAATAACTAAGAAACGGACATGTTAGACAAGAACGGCATAGCAAAACGAATTGCACAAGAACTGCGCGACAGATGGTATGTAAATCTGGGCATAGGAATCCCCACGCTTGTGGCCAACTACATTCCGCAGGGCATAAGCGTTGAGTTTCAATCAGAAAACGGTGTGTTGGGTATGGGCCCATTTCCTTGGGAAGGCGAAGAAGATCCGGATGTGATAAACGCCGGAAAGCAAACTATAACCGTGCTTCCCGGTGCAGCTTTCTTCGATTCGGCCAACAGCTTCGGCATGATACGCGGACAGCATGTGCAGCTGACAGTGCTCGGCGCTATGGAGGTTTCCGATACCGGCGACATTGCCAACTGGAAAATACCGGGTGTGATGGTGAAAGGCATGGGTGGGGCAATGGACCTTGTAGCGAGCGCCGAAAACATAATTGTGGCCATGATGCACACCAACAAAGCAGGCGAAAGTAAGCTGCTGAAAAAATGCACACTGCCCATTACCGGTGTGGTCTGTGTGAAAAAGGTAGTGACCAATCTCGCCGTATTAGACATTGATGAGCGCGGTTTTGTGCTTCGCGAAAGAGCCCCCGGCGTGAGTGTAGAAGAAATAATAAATGCCACAGAAGGCCGGCTCATTGTAGAGGGCGAAATTCCGGAGATGACCGGCGTACAGTAGGCCAATTCCCGGCCTCCGGCAGATAGTTCTGCTTAACTATATTTACAGCCCCTAGACCTTAGCTTACCTTCATGCGGAATCGCCTTTACATTGCCCTCAGCCTGTTGGCTTTTCTACTGCTTTTTTGGTGGATAGGGCACTTTGAGATTTTTGGTATGCGCCCTCAGGGCCCGCATCAATGGCGCCAGGCCGATTGCCTCTCTTACACGCTCAACTACTATAAGGAGGACATTGGTTTTTGGGAACCTAGGGTGCACAATCTGGGAGAAGACGGAGACGGTATGGCCGTAAGCGAGTTTCCCATTGTCTATTTCTCTGTCTCCCGTATATGGCGGCTGGTTGGCCAGCAGGAGTGGATTTACCGGGTCATTGTTTTTCTTTTTTCAGTAATTGGCTTGTTGGCTTTGTGGCGCTGGGCTGCTGCTTATGTGGGCAGGTCGTGGTCGCTGGCCATAGCGCTTATGTTGGCTTGCTCGCCCATTTTCGCTTACTACAGCAACAACTTTTTAATGAATGTGCCGGCGCTGGCAACAGCCCTGATGGCTCTTTTTTCTTTCGATAAGTTTAGAAAAGAAGGCCGCATACGTTGGCTGGTATTTTCTATGCTCCTTTTCTCTTTCTCCGGCCTGCTCAAAATAACCGGCCTGCTAGGGTATTTTGCTATTTTGGGCTATGTGGCGCTAGTCTGGATAGGCCTTATTCCGGATGTCCGGCTGAAAGTCCGCAAAACGATCGTCATAGTTTCCCTGCTTCTTTTGCCAATATTGGTCAATCTGTGGTGGTACAAATGGGCCATGGACTACAACGAAGACCCCGGAAATGGATTTTTCCTGCTTGGAATCTTGCCCATTTGGGAATTTAATAGTGAACAAATAGCGCATGTGCTCCAAAATGTTTGGACTCATTGGTTCAATCAATACCAGTTGCCCGCGGCCCAATTTGCCGAGCTACTGATGTTGGGCGCCCTTATTTATTGGCGAAAGAAGTTGAATCCTTTTCTGGCCACTATGGCTTTTCTTTCGGCAGCCGGAATGCTGTGCTATGTTGTACTGTTTTTCCAGGTTTTTGCCGATCACGACTATTATATGATAGAAATGCTACTGGTGTGGGTGCTGGTGGCTGTCTGCTTTGTCGATCTCATTTATCGCCAATGGGCCGCAAAGCGCGTCTACTTTGTGCTTGTAGGCATGTGCTTGCTTTTGCTCGGATGGAGTATTTGGCACGTACGTGCTCAAATGGATTTTCGATACAACACCCCTTGGCTGAACACGCATGAAAAGAAGAATAAAGTATTTGAAAAAATAGAACCTTGGTTGCGCGAAAAAGGCATTGAACGAACAGACCCTGTGCTCATTTGGCCGGAAAGAAGCATCAATATCCCGCTCTACTTTGCCGACCAAAAAGGATGGACCCGTTTTAACACCGGTCTCGAAGACATGGATAGGCTAAATAAAATGATAAATCGCGGCTTAAAGTATTTTATTGTTACCGACAAAGCACTTGTGGAGGCGCCCTACCTCCAGCCTTATCTGCAAGCGCCCATGGGGAAGTATGAGCAAGTGTACCTCTTCGACCTGAGCGGGTTTAGCACACAGTAAGTGAGGGCTAATCGCCGCTAGAGTTTCATTCCCAATGCCGCAAAATCCACATTTCCGCCCGAAAGGATAATGCCCACATTTTTTCCGGCGAAGCGTTCTTTTTGCCTCATTAGTGCTGCAAGAGGAACTGCACACGAAGGTTCGATTATTATTTTCATCCGTTCCCACACCATAATCATAGCAGGCAATATGTCTTCTTCGGGGGCTAGAAGAATCTCTTCCACATTTTCCTGAATGATGGGGAAGGGCACTGCACCGACTTGTGTCCGCAATCCGTCGGCAATAGTCACTTTTGGAGCCAGGGGCATGATGCTTCCGGCTTTCATTGAGCGGAAAGTATCATCTGCATTTGCGGGTTCGGCGCCTAGGGTTTTTGCTTTTTTTGAGAAATACTTCACCGAAAGGGAAGTGCCGGCCAACAGTCCGCCACCGCCTACAGGAGCCATCACATAGTCCAGGTTTGGGTGTTCTTCCAAAAGCTCTTTTGCGGCAGTAGCCTGCCCTTTTATCACATCAGCATTGTTGTAGGGATGAATAAAAGTAGCGCCTGTCCGCTCCACTATTTCTTTCAGTTTGCTTTCGCGTGCTGCCTGGTTATTTTCTGAGAAAATGACCTCTGCCCCATATCCGCGCACTGCTTCAATTTTCACTTTCGCCGCACCTTTGGGCATCACTATATAGGCCTTGGCGCCTCTGCTTTTTGCCGCCCAAGCCAAGGCTTGTCCATGGTTGCCGCTGCTATGCGTAGCCACGCCCATTTCCAGTTCCACTTGGCTGAGGCAGGCAATGGCATGGCTGGCCCCACGGGCTTTGAAGGCACCTACTTTCTGTAGGTTTTCGCATTTGAAGAAGAGCGACATTCCGCTCATTCGATTGAGCGTGCTGCAGGTAAGCACAGGGGTGCGGTGCACCAAAGCTTCAATTTTTTTGTGGGCGTTTAATATGTCATCTTTGGATATCATAAGTGCTGACCTTTGGCAGCTAATGTAACACAACAACACGCACAATATGCCGCTACCCGAATCGCGATTGCCTCATGTGGGCACAACCATTTTTACAGTGATGAGCAAGATGGCCATGGACCACGGAGCCATCAATCTGTCGCAGGGATTCCCGGATTTTGAGGTAGACGAAGGCCTGAAAGAACTGGTGGCGAAAGCGGTTCGCGACGGAAAAAACCAATATGCCCCCATGCCCGGCCTCCCTGAGCTGCGCATGCGATTGGAAGAGAAATATCGCCTGTCGCATGGCGTGGATATGGGTTGGGAAAGCGAGATAACGGTTACATCAGGTGCAACCGAGGCATTGTTCTGCACCATTGGCGCCTTGGTGCGTCCGGGAGATGAGGTCATACTTTTTGCTCCGGCCTACGATAGCTACGAACCGGCCATCAATATTTTTGGTGGAATAGTAAGGTATGCTACACTTCGCTCGCCCGATTTTGCGCCCAATTGGGACGAGTTGGAAAGGCTGATTACAAAGCGCACAAGGGCGATACTCATCAATTCGCCCCACAATCCTTGCGGTTCATTACTTAGCGAAGTGGATATTGACCGATTGGAAGCGCTTGCGCTAAAGCATGATTTGTTCATTATTTCCGACGAGGTGTATGAGCACATCATTTTCGACGGGGCGGCACATCATAGTCCGCTTAGTCGTGCTTCGCTCAGAGATAGGGTGGCGGCTGTCTATTCTTTCGGAAAAACCTTTCATGCCACCGGGTGGAAGCTGGGCTATGTGTTGGCGGATAGTGCTATTTCTGCTGAGATCAGAAAGATTCACCAGTTTGTGGTGTTTTGCTCGCCCATGCCTTTTCAGCATGCCATAGCCGATTACATTTCGGACCCAACGCGCTATGAAGGTTTAGCCGCTTTTTACCAGCGCAAGCGCGATTTTTTCTTAAAGCAATTGGAGGGCTCGAGGTGGTCGTTCAGCCCTGCGGGTGGCAGCTATTTTCAGTTGTTGGACTACAGCCGAATCTCTCAGCTGGACGATAGAGCTTTTGCAGAGCAGCTAACGAAAGAGCATAAAGTAGCCTCCATTCCGCTTTCGCCATTTTATCCAAATGGCACCAATAGCAAGCTGCTGCGCCTTTGTTTTGCCAAAAAGGAAGAAACCCTTTATGAAGCATGTCAAATACTGAAAAAGCTATGAGCAAGAATGAACTGAAAGTGTACGGATTGCAGATAAGCATGCATTGGGAAGATGTGGAGGCGAACCTTAGGAGGTATGACGAATGGCTGTCGCAATTGAGTCCCGGAATGGCTGACATTATTGTGTTGCCGGAAATGTTTCAAACCGGATTCTCCATGAAGCCCCAACTTTTTGCCGAGGAGCCGGGCGGAAGCACAACCCAATGGATGCAAGCGCAAAGCCGAAGGCTAGACGCAGCAATTACCGGAAGCATTATGATAGTGGAAGGTGGAAAGTATTACAATCGCCTGCTGTGGGTTACGCCCGACGGAGCGGTGCGGCACTACGACAAGCGCCACCTATTTAGCCTAGCCGGCGAGGAGAAGGTGTATGCTCCCGGAAAAGAGCGCTTGCTGGTAGAATGGCGTGGATGGCGCATCCTGCCACTGGTGTGTTACGATCTGCGCTTTCCGGTGTGGGCGCGCAACCGAATGACGGACGGAGCAGCCGAGTACGACCTGGCCCTATTTGTGGCCAACTGGCCCGAACGGCGCGTAGCGGCCTGGAGCAAATTGCTTGTGGCCCGTGCCATTGAAAATCAGTGCTATATAATAGGTGTGAACAGAGTGGGCGAAGACGGCAATGGTGTGTACCATTCCGGCCATTCTGCCATTCATGATGCCTTCGGCGAAACCATGGCCGCAGCCAGCCCCGGAAAGGAAGAGTGGATGAGCGCCGTACTGGAAAAAGAAAAGCTTGCCGACATCCGCAGCAAGCTCTCCTTTTTAGCCGATCAAGATCAGTTCGAAATAATTATTTAGCCCTTTTAAGGATATAGGTGTGTACCTCGAGCCCGCCTTCGTGTGCGTGGCTAGAGTTTCCGCACAGCGAAAAGCCCATGCCGCCCAAAACATTGAGCAAAGGCGTAACCGTGCGCGCACCCATGGCGGTTTCGCTAAATGCGTTGCGCTCTTCTTCTTTTAGCACTTCAATGTGGTATTCGTAGGCCGAAGAAGCAAATTGAGCACTTAGACTTTCGCCCGGCGTGCGGAAGCGGTCGCTTTCCATGGTCATTTGCTGCAACTCTTTTACATCCATTCGGTAGGTCTGATACTTGATGATGGTCACATATTCATACTGCGTTGCTTTGGTAGCCTTTGCTTTTTTCTGGGCCATGGTGGGCATAGCAAAGCCAATTAATGCGGCGATAAACAAGATTTTTACTGCGTTTTTCATTTCTCTTCTTCCGGTTTTTGATTAAAGTTTATTTCGATTTCCCAATTGGGGCGAATTTGGATTTTTTCAGGGTAATAATGCACCTTTTCCGGTTGAATTTTTTTCCAGTAGTTGCCACTGTCCCACATTTGGTTGCCATTTTCATCTTCTACTATGCGCACCCTGCGGGCGCCACCGATTAAATTTCCCCACACAATCTTAGTTTCTGTAGTGCGGTAAAATTCTCGAATGGGAGCATTTTGTTCGTTTAAAAGTGACACAATGGATTGTGAGTTTGTAGGGTCGAACGATAGCACCAACGATCCGTAGTCGGTTTCTTGCCGGGTTTTGAAAGTGATGGTGTCCAGCGAATTGCTATTCCCGAATATATCCAAGAAAGCGCCTTCTTCCACAACCAAAATATACGTGCGTTGGAACTCGAAATCGAAAGGAACTACAACCAGCGCCGGGTTTGAAACATCACTGATACTTTGCACTGCTAGCGTGTCTTTCGAATTTCTAAGAAGTCTGAATTTTGAATTGTCGACGGATAGAAGGGGGATATTGAAAGAGATTTTCAAGCTGTCGCCTTTATCCAGAAAGCCGTCTCGCACATTTGTAGAAAAACTCAGTGCCGTTGATTTGGACGATTTTCTGGGCTTAACCACAACGGTATCCACATAGCTTTGACCCATGGGCGAAAGCGCGTCAGCAACCAAAAAAACAAGGCTGTCCACTTCTCCAAAGTCGAAGAACCAACGCAGGGTATCGTGAGCGACTGCCATGGTGTAAAAAACATCTGTTTTGAAGGAAGGCGAAAGCAGTTCAACACTTGCCCAATCGGCATGGTTGGTAAAGGCGAAATCGACCTGACCGGGAAGAACAGAGCGCGCTTTGAGAAATTTGTGTTCCTGCACCGGAACAAAGCGCATCATGGTGGGAATGAGGGTACTGTCGGAGGGGGTAATGGTCTGTTCCAAAAAGGCAATAGGCTCCGAAGGCAAATCGTAGCGGTAGTTGGCATTTCCATCTTCTAAGGAGATGATTTTATAAATTCCTTCTCTTATGTTCGTGATGCTGTAATGTCCCGCCGTATCGGTGCGCGTAAAATAGTCGGGCATTTGTAAAGCGGGAAGGCTGTCCCAATTCTCTTCAGGAATTTCATTCAGCCGGTACATAAGCACCAAGTTCCCTACAGCGGCTTGCCGCGTAAAGGCATCTATCACTTTTCCATTCACTTGCAGGCTGTCCAAAAAAGCGCCTGTGCTGAAGATATATTTTAGATCAGGAATGGCATTGCCTTCGGTAATATCGGTGATGGCATTGCCGAAACTGAACACGTAGGTGGTGTTTGGTTTCAGATCTTCTTTCCAGCGAATGATGATGGTTTTGCCACTCAAGCTCACCTCCGGCGTTTCCTTCATTGGCGGGGAGATGAGTAACTGCTGCTTCAGGTTGTTGAGCTTTAGGTATTCGTTAAAGGTGATTTCAATTCTCTTGCTTGTAAAATTGAGGCTTTGATTGGGGGGCGAAAGCCGCACAATTTCAGGCGGAAGCTCATCCTTTGGTCCGCCAATGGGAGTACCCAATTGAGCGCATGCTGTGAGCAGCAAAAGAAGTATTGGAAAGTAGAGTAGCGCAGATTTCATTGTGGGCAAAAATGAGCAATTCCTGTTGAACCGGATTTTCTTTTTTGGTGTGGAAAATATTAGGTTGGGTAGAGTAATAACCTGTAACAGAAAGTACAGGTAGCGGAGATTTGTTAAGGAAATGTTGCGCGAATGAAAATAAAGTTACTTTTAGCCTTGTAAAAAGGCCTGGAGGTTTTTCTCCTTTGGAACTTTCTACAAACCAATGTTTAACCTAAACCCATTTATGATGAAAAGAAATCTACTTCTTTCAATGCTTTCTTTTGTTGGCGCGATTTTGTTCGGCATCTCGACCGTCAATGCGCAAGTCACTTATTGTAATTCAAACTTTACAAATGTTACCTATGAGTTTATTACTAATGTGACCTTTGCAGGGATCAATAATACAAGTGCTGGAACTCTCGGAGGGCCTGTGAACTACACGACTCAAGTGGGAAATGTGGTACAAGGCAACACCTACCCTATAAGTGTTACAATATTTCCTGATGGTCTGGAATACATCTTTGCATTTATTGACTGGAATCAGAATGGAGTGCTGAATGATGCTGGAGAAGTTTACACCGTAGCAACTAGTGTTAACACAGCCGGCCCACACACTGTCAATGTTGCGGTGCCGGCGGGAGC
>CAZBBV010000061.1:0-8571 GCA_964490025.1 uncultured Cryomorphaceae bacterium
AACGACATGGCCGACAACAAGGCTTATCTGGAAAGCATTGCACGCAGTTTTGGGTATTTCTACGGCAAGGAAAGAAAAGTGCGCGTGAATACCATTTCGCAGAGTCCCACCATGACCACTGCCGGAAGTGGGGTGAAAGGCTTTGGTGGATTTTTCGAATTTGCAGATAAAATTTCCCCTCTTGGAAACGCAACTGCAGAGGAATGTGCCAACTATTGTCTTATCATGTTCTCCGACCTTTCCAGGAAGGTAACCATGCAGAACCTTTTCCACGACGGAGGCTTTTCGACCACGGGCATCAGCAACGAGGTGATGGAAAAATTCATGTCTGAATAATAATATCAAGGTGCTTTGAAAACAGTTTCTTCGGTTGATTCTTTCAAATGGGCCGCTCACATGAAGCGGCTTTTTTTCGCATACATGATGTTGCTTATGGCTTGCCAACCGGCGGCTGAAAAGGAAGAAAATATACAGAATAGCGGACCGAAAAAAGAAACCAAGCCAAAGGCAATAGAAGCTGTGGAGGAAAAAGGGGATACCGCAGTAGAGTCGGATACGCTCCTTATACCTCAGAACACTTGGACAAATATCTATGCCCGAGATATAGAACTTTACTTTACTGCCGACACCAATTGGTCTGAAGTGCCATTGAGCCAGCAGGAGCAAATCTATACTATGCTCGAAATGGCAGTGGACGAGTTAAATCAAGAATTGGAACTGGCGGTGAGGAATAAAAATGGAGAAAGCTACTTGTTGCTATTCTCTTTAGGCGACGATTACTCGATTTCGGAGTTCGAGCTAACAGAACTTATTTCCAGCCAATCAGACTTGTATACCAATCTCCGAAACGTGAACGTGAATGGACTTTCGTATTTCATTTTTGAAGTCACCAATGATAAAGCAATTTGGCAGAAAGCCATGGCTGTAACTCTTCAAGGCAGGCCGTTCAGTGTCGATTACATCATACGAAACAAATATGCCGAGTCAGCACCCCGAATGGAAGAGGTGCTTTTGAACCTGAAATAAAAAAAGCCGCACTTTTCATGCGGCTTCTTTTTGTTTAGCTAGTCCCTTCTTCAGGCGTTTGTTCGCTCCTTTTCTTCGGGTGTTTTTTCACCTTTATGGTCAACCCTTCGTCTCCTTCCTTATAGGTGCAAATCACTTTGTCGCCTTCGTTTAGGTTTGAGGCGATAATTTCCTCAGCCATAGGGTCTTCCAAATGTTTTTGAATAGCCCTCTTTAATGGCCGAGCACCAAAATCGGGATCAAATCCTTTGTCTGAAAGGAACTTCATGGCTTCGTCGCTCAATTCCAGTTCAAAGCCAAGATTGCTTAGGCGTTTCTTGAGATGATCAACTTCCAAAAGAATGATTTTTTCTATTTCGGGTCTGTCTAGCGAGTTGAATACAATCACGTCGTCAATCCTATTCAAGAATTCCGGAGCAAATGCTTTTTTGAGTGCACGTTCAATAACGCCTTTGGAATAGTCGTTCTTGGCTTCGCGTCTTCCCTGGGTTTCGAATCCCACTCCTTGACCAAAATCTTTCAACTGACGCGAACCTATGTTGCTGGTCATGATGATGATGGTGTTCTTAAAATCAATCCTTCTGCCCAAAGAATCTGTCATCATGCCGTCGTCCAAAGCTTGGAGCAAGAGGTTGAAAACATCCGGATGGGCTTTTTCAATCTCATCCAAAAGCACAACGGAGTAGGGCTTGCGTCTCACTTTTTCGGTCAACTGGCCGCCTTCTTCGTAGCCTACATATCCGGGAGGTGCTCCTATTAATCGCGAAACTGCAAATTTTTCCATGTACTCGCTCATATCGATTCTTATCAAGGCATCTTCCGAATCAAATAACTTAATGCTAAGCTCTTTAGCGAGTTGGGTTTTGCCTACTCCGGTAGGGCCAAGGAAAATAAACGAGCCTATCGGTTTTTTCGGATCCTTCAGACCCGCGCGATTCCTCTGAATGGCCTTCACCACTTTGGCCACCGCATCATCTTGTCCAATTACCTTTTCTTGCAGCTCAACTGTCATGGTGCGCAGTTTACTGCCTTCGTTTTGCGCAATGCGCTGCACCGGAATTCCTGTCATCATGCTCACCACTTCGGCCACATTGTCTTCACTCACCACTTCTTTGTGGCTTTTCACTTCTTCTTCCCAACGAGCCTTTGCCTTTTCCAATTCATCCTCAATGCTCTTTTCAGTATCGCGAAGGCGCGCAGCCTCTTCGTAGCGCTGGCGTTTTACCACTTGCACCTTTTCCAGACGTATGTCATCCAGGCTTTTTTCCAGGGCAATAACATCCTCCGGAACTTTAATATTGATAATATGCACTCTCGATCCTGCTTCATCTAAGGCATCAATGGCTTTGTCCGGCAAGTAGCGATCGCTCATGTATCTATTGGTGAGCGTTACACAAGCTTCCAAAGCCTCCGGCGTATAGGTCACATTGTGGTGTTCTTCGTACCGATCTTTGATGTTGTTGAGTATTATTAGAGTCTCCTCCGGGCTGGTGGGGTCCACCATCACTTTCTGGAAGCGTCTCTCAAGGGCGCCGTCTTTCTCAATGTATTGTCGGTATTCATCCAATGTAGTAGCGCCCACACACTGGATTTCGCCACGCGCCAATGCAGGCTTAAACATGTTGCTCGCATCTAGCGATCCGGCAGCTCCACCTGCACCAACTATGGTGTGTAGCTCATCTATGAAAAGAATAATGTTGTCGTTCTTCTCCAATTCATTCATCACCGCCTTCATGCGTTCTTCAAACTGACCGCGATACTTTGTTCCTGCTACAAGGGCAGCCAAATCGAGTGTCACCACACGCTTGTCGAAGAGCACTCTGGAACATTGCTTTTTCACGATTCTCAGTGCCAGCCCTTCGGCAATGGCTGATTTTCCGACACCCGGTTCACCAATTAGCAAAGGGTTGTTCTTTTTCCTGCGGCTTAATATCTGGCTCACGCGTTCTATTTCTTTCTCGCGTCCCACCACCGGATCCAGCTTGCCTTCTTCGGCCAATTTGGTTAGGTCTCTTCCGAAATTATCGAGAACAGGTGTTTGCGACTTCCCGTCTGCTTTCTTCTTACCTCCGGCACCTCCACCTTGAGCACCCGATCCTTTGAAGATATCGCCTTGCTCGTCGTAATCGTCGTCCATTGGCATCTCGCTCCTTGGCTCATCTCTTGGCGATTCTTCGTCTGAGTAATGGTTCTTGTATTCCTCACTCACTCCTTCATAGTCTACGCCCATTTGTTTCAGTAGTTTAGTTACCGGGTCATCTTCATTTCTCAAAATACAAAGCAACAAATGAGAGGTGCCAATAATGTTTGAACGGTATTTTTTTGCTTCTAAAAAGGTCGTTTTCAGTGCTTTCTCGGCTTGGCGGGTTAGCGGCAAGTTGGCTTTTTTAACTGTCTTTGCAGAATAGTCGGGCTTAATGATGGACTCCAGCTTCCGGCGAAATCCCTCAAGGTTTAAGCCTAGCTTTTCCAAAATTTCAATAGCCACGCCGTCGCCTTCCCGAATTAGTCCGAGAGTAAGGTGTTCGGTGCCTATATAGTCGTGCCCCAGCCGAATGGCCTCTTCTTTTGAAAAGCCAATAACATCTTTAACACGGGGTGAAAAATTCTCTTCCATAATCTGTTCTTTTCTTCAGTTAAGGGTAAACGCTGAAGGCAATCCATAAGTTTGAGGACAAATCAAAGGTATTACTCAAGCACTCCCTCACCTAATTTTTATTAATGCCAATTTTTAACACAAAATAGTTGATAAAAGGGTCAATTTCCGTACCATCTACCAACCATGTCGAAGTGGCAAATCTTATATTCGTGACCTTATAAAAAGTGACTTAATTAACAGCAGAAATGAGTGAAGAAAAGATAATTCCTATCAATATTGAAGAGGAAATGAAGAGCGCCTATATCGACTACTCCATGTCGGTGATTGTATCGCGCGCCCTGCCTGATGTTCGTGACGGATTGAAACCGGTTCACCGCAGAATATTGTATGGAATGTATGAATTGGGCGTAATGTCCAATCGACCTTTTAAGAAATCGGCCCGTATAGTAGGGGAGGTGCTAGGAAAGTACCACCCTCATGGCGACACGGCGGTATATGACTCTATGGTTCGTATGGCGCAAGAATGGTCCTTACGGTATACTTTGGTTGATGGTCAAGGAAACTACGGATCAGTGGATGGCGATAGTCCCGCCGCTATGCGATACACCGAAGCGCGCCTACAAAAAATTGCCGAAGAAATGTTGGCCGATATCGACAAAGAAACGGTTGACTATCAATTGAACTTTGACGACTCGCTGAAAGAACCGGTGGTAATGCCGGCCAAACTGCCCAACCTCTTGCTCAATGGAGCCAGTGGAATTGCGGTAGGTATGGCTACCAATATGGCCCCGCACAACCTTACCGAAGTGGTGAACGGCATCTGTGCTTATATCCGCAACAAAGACATAACCATTGAGGAGCTGATGAAATACATCCTGGCGCCTGACTTCCCAACCGGAGGGACCATCTATGGCTACGAAGGTGTGAAATCGGGCTTCGAGACCGGCAGAGGCAGGGTAGTTATTCGAGGAAAAGCCAATTTTGAAGAAGTTCGTGATCGGGAATGCATTGTGGTTACCGAGATTCCTTTCCAGGTGAACAAAGCGGAAATGATCAAGAAGACCGCTGAACTGGTAAATGAGAAAAAGATTGACGGCATTGTAGACATCCGCGACGAATCGGATAGAAAAGGAATGCGCATAGTGTACGTGCTTCGTAAAGACGCCATGCCAAGCGTGGTGCTCAATCATCTTTACAAATACACAGCGCTGCAAACTTCCTTTAGCATAAACAACATTGCCTTGGTGAATGGCCGTCCGAAGACGCTCAATCTCAAGGAAATGATCGGTCACTTTGTGGATCACCGACACGAAGTGGTGGTAAGAAGAACGCAATTCGAGTTGGACCAGGCCGAAAAACGCGCCCACATTCTAGAAGGATTGCTCATAGCCATAGACAACTTGGATGCTGTTATTGCGCTCATTCGTGCTAGCAGAACGCCGGAGGACGCCCGCACCGGCTTGATGGAAAACTTTAAGCTGTCTGAAATTCAAGCGAAAGCCATTCTGGATTTGCGACTTCAAAAACTCACAGGCCTAGAGCGTGACAAGATTAAAGAAGAGCACCGCGAATTGATGGCCACCATCAACTACTTGAAAGATATTTTGGCCAACGAAGACAAGCGTATGGACATCATCATGGAAGAGATGATCGATCTGAAAGAGCGTTTTGGAGACGAAAGACGTTCTGAAATCGACTTTGCCGGTGGAGACTTGAATATTGAGGACATGATTCCGGACGACGAAGTGGTGATTACCATTTCGCATTTGGGCTACATAAAACGCACACCTTTGGTGGAATACAAGAAGCAACGAAGGGGAGGGGTAGGTCAGCGAGGCGTTGTTACTAGAGACGAAGACTTCCTGGAGCATGTGTTTGTGGCCACCAACCACAATTTCCTTTTGTTTTTCACCGAAGATGGAAAGTGCTATTGGCTTCGTGTGTATCAGGTGCCCGAAGGAAGCAAGGTTTCAAAAGGACGTGCCATTCAGAACCTGATCAATATTTCGCCTGAGGATAAAGTAAGGGCCTTCATCAATGTGCCCGATTTGAGAAATGAGGAGTTTGTGAATTCTCACTATGTGATTCTGTGTACGAAGAAAGGTGTTGTTAAAAAGACAACGCTCGAGGCGTATTCTCGTCCGAGACAAAACGGTATCAATGCCATCACTGTGCGCGACGGCGACACCTTGCTCGAAGCACGCCTTACAACGGGAAATAGTGAAGTAATGCTTGCAGCCCGTGACGGAAAGGCCATTCGATTCAACGAAAGCACCGTACGGCCAATGGGAAGAAACGCCAGTGGAGTGCGCGGGATAAAATTGAGCAGCCAAACAGATGAAGTGATAGGCATGATTTGCATTGAAAATGAAGAGGATGACGTGCTGGTGGTGAGCGAAAAAGGCTATGGAAAACGCACCGGAATTGAGGACTATCGCGTAACCAATCGCGGAGGTAAAGGCGTGAAAACCATCAACATAACCGATAAAACCGGGAAGTTAATCGCCATTAAGCCCGTGACCGACAACGACGACCTGATGATCATTAACAAATCAGGCATTGTCATTCGTCAAGGTGTTGAGGCATTGCGGGTGATGGGGCGCGCCACACAAGGTGTACGACTCATCAACCTGAAAGATGGTGATGAAATAGCATCTGTGGCCAAAGTGGCACGCGAAATAGAGGAAGAAGGTGGTGAAATAGAGAACGGCGAGACAACGGCCTGATAATTGAAATCTCCAGAAAGAGGTAACAAATTAGTAATTGGGCTATTTGGGCGCAGAGCGCTATTTTTGCCCCGCTAAATCAAATTTAACATCATGAGAAAATTTATTTCAACTGTTCTTTTGGCCGCTATTTCGGTAGTTGCATTCGCCCAAGGATCTGAAACGTCCACGGCCATTATCCGTCTTAGAGAAGGAGATGTGGCGCAAGCCAAAATGTATATCGACAAGGCCTATGAGGTGACCATGGCCAAGCGCGCCAAGGGAGAAACCATTAGCGAGAAGATTGACTCAAAATTTTGGTACTACCGCGGAGAGATCTATTTTCAAATTCACATCTCTAAGAAGCCCGAGCTTGCTGAGCTTTCAACTAATCCGCTTGACATAGCAACTGAAAGTTTTATGGAACTATTTAAGATAGACGTAAATCAGCGCTACACCAAAGAGGGCAAGGAGAAATTTATGTTTTGTGTAAATGGATATGTAAACAAAGCCTTCGACGCAATAGAGCGAAAAGAGTGGATAGAGGCTATGAACTTCTTCGAAACTGCATACTCGCTAAAACAAACGCCTGAGTTTGGAAATGTGATCGATACCTTGACCTTATACAACGCAGGCTTAATGGCTCAGTTTGGAGAGGATTATGACAATGCCATACGAATTAACCGAGAATTGATCAACATGAACTATGGAGGTGCAACCACCTATGTTGTTCTAGCACAATTGTATAAGAGCAAAGGAGATATGGAAGGTTCGTTCAATGCAGTTCAAGAAGGAAGGGTAAAATATCCGAGCGATAAAGACCTGCTTATTGAAGAAGTTAACTACCACATCAAAAACAACGATAAGGAAAAAGCACTTTCAACACTAGAGCTTGCCATTGCCGCAGATCCTGAGAATGCGCTATTGCACAATGCTTATGGTACCATACTACTTCAATTAGGCGACGAAGACAAAGCGGAGGCGGCGCTATTGCAGGCAGTGGCTTTGAACGATTCGATCGCTGAGGCATATTATTCACTTGGAGCTATTCAAGTGGAACGCGCCAATGTGCTTGTGGAGAAAATGAACGCGAAGGGCATTAAAGAAGCTGATTACAACAAGCTGAAAGCACAACAGAAGAAACACTTTGAAGATTCGTTGCCATATTTTGAAAGAGCATTGTTCTTGAATCCGGAAGACGTGTACACCTTGGATGCCTTAAAGGTGGTGTACTACAAATTGGATATGGACGAGAAAAGCATGGAAATGAAGAAGAGGCTGGATGCATTGAAAGGATAACAAGTAAAGGGAGGTTGTTTTGATCTCCCTTTTTCTTTGAAAATATAACTTAACATAATATTAATTATACTCATTTAGTCTGAAAGTTTAGAATCATAGTGTATCGACCTTGGCACGATTTTTTACCTTGTCCAACCAAACAAACTAATTCAGAAAACCATGAAACGAATTCTACTTCTACTCATAGCATCAGGGATGATTATCGCTATGGGAACCGCTTGCAAAGGATCGTACGGAAAGAAAGTTAAAGAACCATTTGTTGGCTCGAGTTACGAATCAAACAAGAAATACTTCCGCTCTGTGGGCAAAGGTCAATCGGAAAAAGAAAACATAGCCAGCGGCAAAGCCGATATAGACGCTAAGCGCGAAATGGCCGGACAGGTGAATACAACCATTAAAACCGTTGTAGACCAATATATGGGTGAAACGGAAAATCTCAATTCATCAGATATTGCCGAAAAGTTTCAAAGCTTGGCGCGTGAAGCAATGGCTACCGACCTTTACGACTTACGTAAAATTGGCGAAAAGAAATACCACGACGGAAAGACTTACACCGTGTTTATTGCATACGAAATACACAAAAAGCAGATGTTCAGATTCATGAAGCAGCAAGCTAAAGCCGACAAGCGCCTCAGCGAGGCTGAACGAAAGAAGATTGAAGAAATGATTGACAAAGAGTTAGAACAACTCGAAGACTAAATGAAAACTACCGCTCAGGCGGTAGTTTTTTTTGATACCAAAGTCATCCGATTATTCATCTTTGCGGCAAAATTTATCCCTATGAAAAAGATATTTACCGCGACATCACTTATTCTTTATCTCGTTGGCTTTTCTCAAGTAAATAGCTACACACAAACCTACACTTTAGGAACTATTTCAGGTGTAAGCGGCGTAGAAAACCCTGGAGACCTCTCTCCTTGCCCGGGCGTTCTTGTTTTTTCA